>CALIMU010000026.1 GCA_938045355.1 uncultured Clostridium sp.
TAATATTATTATTAATTATAGCTATATGTCATTTAAATATAGTTATAACTATGGCTGCAGAGTCAGATTTAACTCTTACTCCAAAGCCAGAAAGTAATAATATACACTTAAAATGGACAGGACCACAAAATAGTTCATATAAGGTATATCAAAAAAAGCCAGGAACAACACATTTTGAAACAATAGGTCTTACAGATTTTAGTAATAATGCAACAGATGAAGAGGTTAAAGTATTAAATATTTATCCTTCAAGTAATGAGCTTGTAAGTATACCTAATGTTCATGTTGTATATAAAGATGGACAAGTTGAAGATATACCTAAATCAGCATTATTAAAAGTATGGATGGAAGGCCGGAACAGTTACAGAAGGAAGTAATATAAAAAACTTTGAAGCATATGGTAAAAATCCAAATACTCGGAAGACAGATAATTAAAGTAACACATGTATCAACAAGAGAATTTGAAAATAATCCTAATATGATATGGGATTATGATGTTATGATGCATGGAACATGGGATGGAAATGCAAGAGATAAGATAAATAACAATGGAATAAGTGTTATAGAAGAATATATAAAAAAAGGTAGAGGTGTTCTTACAGGCCATGATTCTATTGGTGATGTTTATGGAACTAAAGTAGGAATGGGTAGAATAAGAAATTATTTTAATATAAAAGTTCGGAAACCATGGAGTTGTATATGGTGATATGACACATATAAATAATGGTTATGACTTTGAAGCATCATGGGCATTTGGATCTGATAAAGTTAAGATAAATAAAAAAGGATTTTTAACACAATTTCCATGGAATTTAGGACCTGTTCGGTACAGTGTTAAATATTCCATTTTCACATACAATGGCAAATGTTGCACTTCGGAAATACATGGATGGAATTTATAGATACTGAAAAATATGAATTTGATTCAGGATGGCAAAAAGAGGTTAATTTTGATAAACTACCAAAAACACCTGAATATAATTATAAGTATTATTTAACAACATGGAATAATACTGCAATGATACAAACAGGAAATAGTAATGGAGAATCAACAGAAGATGAAAGAAAAGTACTTGCAAATACATTATTCTACTTAAAACAATTAACAAAAAAGACAGAAGTATTAGATAATTCAGCAAGAGATATAGCAGACCCTAATAAGGTAAATAATGTTAATTTAATAATGAATAGAGATGGAACTAGTACAATTAAATTTAATAGACCAGAAGATAATCGGAAGTACATATGAATATTATGTAAAAGGACTAGATGGATCAAGAGAGTTTACAAGTGATACAAAGAGTGCAACAATAACAACAGGTGTAAAGAAATATAAGTATGCAGTAAATACTAATTTAAATAAGCTTGATAAAAATTCACAAGAATGGAGAGAAGCAGATTCTATCCGGAGAAATAGAAAAGATATATGTAGGTGATATAGGATATAACAGGGTATTACATATAGTAACAGTAGATGGTGCACGGAAATGAATCAGAAGAACATATACAGCAAATAGAACCACAATTACAAAATCTAGATATTACAAAAGAGATATTAAACCCTAAGAATGAATATAAGGTGGGGGAAGAAGTAAAATATAGTCTTAAATTTAAAATAAGGGAAAATGAATATAATAATAAGAGTTTGCAAAATGTAAAAATAGAAGATGTATTTGACGAAAACTATTTAGATTATATTGGGATAAATGGAATAAATGATAATAATATAACAGTAAGTAAAGAAAATGGGAAATTAAAGATAAAATTAAAAGATGATATATTAAATTATGGTGAAACTAAAGAAATAAGATATAGTATGGCTGTTAAAGAAAATGCTAACCGGAAAAGATGTACATAATACAGCTAATATATCAGGAGAAGAAATATATTTTGAAAATAATATAAAACATAGTGCAAATGATAGTAAAACAATAAAAGTAAATGATCCTAAGATAGATATACAAAAAAGTGTAGATAAATTAGAATATAAGG
>CALIMU010000027.1 GCA_938045355.1 uncultured Clostridium sp.
AAGAATTATAATCTTCTTATAAATAATAAGAATAATGATAAAAAGATGAATGTTGAAATATATGCAGATAGTTCATATGTATTAAAAGGTATTACAGAATGGATAGAAAAATGGATAACAAAAGATTTTAAAAATGTAAAAAATGTTGAATTATGGAAGAAATTGTATGATTTAAAAAGGCAAATAGAAGAATTACCATCTGTTAACCTATTATTTAATAAGGTTAAAGGACATAATGGGGATAAATATAATGAGATGGTAGATAAATTAGCTTCAAATGCAGCAATGGAGGTTATTTAAGGTGAGAGTAGTTATAGTTGGAGGTGAGTCACGGAGGACTTACACTTGCGAAATATTTAAGAAAAAGAGATAAAAACATTGAAATTATTATAGTAGAAAAACAAGAATATATATCATATTCACAATGTGCAATGCCATATTATATATCTGGAGAAGTTTCAGAAGAAGATATAGTATTTAATTCAGCACAAGATTTAAAAGAGAAATATGATCTAGAAATATATTTAAAAACAGAGGTTATTGAAATATATCCAGAAAAAAATCAAATTCAAGTTTCTGAAACAAATAAGGGAACAATATTTAATATTTCATATGATTATTTAGTTTTATCTGTTGGAAGTATTGCTAAAAAGTTAAAAGAATTTGAAAATTTAGGAGATAATATATTTATACATAAAAACTTAAGAAATGCTAAAAGACTTAAAAGGTTTATAGAAAGAAATGAACCAAGAAATGTATTGATTGTAGGAAGCCGGAGCAATTTCTTTAGAACTTTCAGAAAACCTAAATAAGCTTGGTATAAATGTATATATATTAGAAAAAGAAGATGTATTAATACCTAGATTTGATAAAGATATATCAATGGAAATAGAAAATATAGTTTCAGAATTTGTAACAGTTATAAAAGAAGGGAAAATTCTAAAAGTAAGAGAAAATACCGAATTATATAGAGGAAGAAATAGAGATGTTTTAGAAGTAGAATATTCTATCCGGAAATGATATGAAAGTATACAAAAAAACATTTGATATGGCAATAATAACTGTTGGAACAATACCTGCAACAAGGTTTATAAAAAAAGCAGGTATAAATGTTGATAAAAATGATTTTGTTACTGTTGATAAACATATGAAAACAAATATAGATAATATTTATGCTATTCGGAGATATTGCAAAAGTTGAAAGTATTATAAAAGGAATATATGTAACACCAGCAGTTGCTCCTCCTAGCAAAAAACAAGCTAGAATAGCACGGAAATAATATACTTGGAACAGATTCTGTATATAATGGTACAACAAATACTTCTATATTATCAGTATTTGGATATCAAGTAGCAAAAACACGGTCTTTCAGAACAAAAATTAATTGAACATGGAATAGATTATTATACAGAAATAGTAATGGGAAAAACATCTAGTGAATTATTTAAAGATTCAGAAGATCTTATCCTAAAATGTATATTTGAAAAAGGAACAGGTAAACTTCTTCGGAGGTTCTGCAATAGGTAAAAAAGATGCAGATAAGAAAATAGATATACTTGCAACAGCATTAACTGCAGGATTTACAGCAAGTGATCTTGCAATGCTTGAACTTTCATATATGCCAAAATATAATACTGCAACAGACATTATAAATGTTATAGGTAGTAAAGGAGAAATAAATAATGAATTTAATGAAGATACTTTCAATAATAATAAGTAAAGCTGTACATAATATAGTAAAACTTTTAAAAGGAAGTAGTAGTCATATAGGTGGAGTAATAGCACTTAAGATAGATAAAAATATATTAAGTAAGCTTCAAAAACCTGAAGTAATAATTACAGTAACAGGTACAAACCGGAAAGACAACTGTAACAAATCTTGCAACAGACCTTTTAGAACTACTTATAAATGAGCAAAAATTAAAAGAAGAACTTAGAAAAAAGAAAAAACCTATTGAAAGAACAAGTATAGATATTGAAGATATAAAGAAAAATAAAAGATTATATATTATTAGTAATAAATCAGGTTCAAATTTAAAAGCAGGCATTGTAGACACACTTATAAGTAATTCTAATATATTTCGGAAAACTTAAGAAAAATAGAGCAAACATAGCAATATTTGAAGTTGATGAAAGAGTTAGTCCATATATATATAATGATATAAAACCTAAATATACAATAATTACAAATATATTAAGAGATTCTGTAAAAAGAAATGCAAATACAGACTATATTGTAGATATATTACGGTGGAAGTATACCAGAAGAAACAAAAATTATAGTAAATCGGTGATGATATTATAGCATCTATGGTAAAATCAAACATAAAAGATGATAAGATAGATTTAAATATAAATAATAAAGTATTTTATGGAATGGAAAAACAAGAAGATGATACAAATATCCCTAAAAATTTAGTAAGAGATATAATAGTTTGCCCTATATGTAATGAAAAACTTGAATATGATTATATACAATTAAATCACCATCGGAAAATGTAGATGCAAAAAAGGACATTTAATAAGTCCTAATTTAGATACTAAAATATTGGAAATAGATAGAAGAGATAAAATAGCAAAAATAAGTATTGGTGATCGGAAATATATATGATATGAATCTTTTATCTGAAAGTAGATTTAATGCATATAATCAACTTGCAGTAGTAACATTAATGTTATTATTAGGGTTTAATATAAATGATATATTAAAAAATATGTCAAAACTTAAAATAGCAGATACACGTTATGAAAAATTACAATTAGGTAATAATAAACATCTTATAAAACATCTTACAAAAGGTCAAAATCCACTTGCATGTAGTAATGTATTTGATTTTGTTAAAAAATATGAAGGAAAGAAAAATGTTATATTAATGCTTGATGATAAATCAGATAATGATGATGGTGTTGAAGTTATATTATGGCATTATGATGCAGATTATGAATTTCTAAATGATACAAGTATAGAAAGAATTATAATAATAGGACCTAGATCTAAAGATATATATGTAAGAGCACTTCTTGCAGGAATAGATAGTAGTAAACTATTTGTATTCGAAAATCAAAAAGATGCATATAATTATATTACACTAGATAAAGTAGAAACATTATTCCTACTTAATGATATGTATATAGAAAAAGAAGCATCAGAATTAAAAGATTATATATTAGAAACATTTAAATAATAAAGAAAGGCATATATATGAAAATAGAAATACTTTTTAGTGATATTTGTAATCAGTATGGAGATAACGGTAATATTGTATATTTACAAAAACTTATAGATATAGCTAAAAAAACAGATGAAGAAGGAGAACATGAAATCTATTTTACAGAACTTAATGATGATATAAGGTTTATAAAAGAACAAATTGATTTTGTATATATTGGGTCTCTTTCAGAAACAAAGATAAATGTTGTACTTGAAAAATTATATAACCATAGATTAGAAATATTGAAAAAAATAGAAAATGGACAAATGATACTTGCAACTCGGTAATGCATTTGACCTATTTCGGAAGATATATTATAAAAGATAGAAGATATATAGAAAAGGAATATAGGATATCTAATAAGAATAAAAATACAGTAGATTATTATAATGCATGGATAAAAGATAATAAAGGAAATGTCATATCTATAGATATAGAAAAAATACCTAAAGAATATATTATAGATGGTCTTCGGAATATATGAAACAATAGCTGTTACAGATATGCTTCGGTAGACTTAATGCATATGCATATACTAAGTTTATAGATATAGAATTAATACGGACATATAATGTCATTTACTCAAAGTTATCCAATATGTGTCACAAAAAATGATGGACAGGGAAAAATAAGAATAATAAAACTTCCAAGTATGGCAAATGTTATAAGAGGTAAAGGGATAAATATCCATTCAAAAGTAGAAGGAATTCGTATAATGAATATGTTTGCTACATATATTTTAGGTCCAATTTTAGTAACAAATCCTTTATTTACAAAATATCTATTAAATTTAATAGGATATAATAAAAAATTATACCTATATGATCAAATGCTTGATGCATATAATATAAGATTAAAAGATTATATGGATAAAGATAAAAAGATAGATTAGGATTATCAGAAAGATTTTATTACAAGAGATATTTTTGATTTAGCTATTAAGAATGTTAGAGAAAAAAAACAAATAAATTATATATTGAAATATAGCGTAAAGTAGGAGGAAATATTATGCCAAGACCAAGAACAAAAGAAGATTTAATGATTGCAGCGAAAGAAAACTATGATAAGTTGAACGTATTAATTGCTAAGCTATCTAACGAAGAATTAAACACACCTTTTGACTTTTCAAGTGATGAAAAAAAGAAAGAGGCTCATTGGAAAAGAGACAAAAATTTAAGAGATATTTTGATTCATTTATATGAATGGCACCAACTTCTTTTGAACTGGGTAGATACAAATTTAAAGGGAGTGGCAAAACCTTTTATTTCAGCTCCATATAATTGGAAAACTTATGGAGATATGAATGTCGAGTTTTGGAAAAAACATCAAAATACTTCTCTTGAAGATGCAAAAGAAATGTTTCATAAATCCCATAAAGATATTTTAGAATTAGCTGAGAGATTTACAAACGAAGAATTGTTTTCAAAAGATGTCTATAAGTGGGTAGGAGGAAGTGTACTTGGTTCATATTTTGTAAGCACTACTTCAAGCCATTATGATTGGGCGATGAAGAAATTAAAAGCACATCAAAAAAATTGTAAGAAAAAATAAGCAGATATGGATATGGAGATGATAGAATGCATTTTACGAAGGTAAAAGGAATATTATCTTCAAAAAATGGAATGAATTTATTCAGAGGCTGTACACATGGTTGTATTTATTGTGACTCAAGAAGTAAATGCTATTATGACCAAATGCTTGATGCATATAATATAAGATTAAAAGATAGATTAAATATATATTAATTAGTGTTAACTATAAATATAGAAAGAAGGTGCTCATTGTGGAAAAACAAAATGATCAAAAAAATAATAATAATAAAATATCTAAAGAAAAAGGAAATATAATTATAATA
>CALIMU010000028.1 GCA_938045355.1 uncultured Clostridium sp.
ATAGAAAATTATACAAGTTTTAAATACAAAAATCAAGAATTATAATAAAAAAATTGTAATAATAGTTTTTTTTATGGTATTATATATGTAATAACTTTAATAATTAAGAGGTGTGTATGGAAAAAGAAACTAAAAAAAATGAAGAAAAAAATAGTAAAGAATTAAAAGAAAATACTGGAAAAAAAGAACAAGTAGAAATAACAAATATAGGAATTGAAATATCAGCAGATGCAGTAGCATCAATTGTAGCAGTTGAACTAGATAAAATAAAGGGAATAGATAGACAAGGAAATTTATTCACAGATATTTCAGAAGCATTTCGGACAAAGACAAAGCACAACAAAAGGTATAAAAGTTGATATTGCAGGAAAAGATGTAATGATAGATATAAATATAATGGTATATTATGGAATACGTATACCAGATATAGCATTTAATATTCAATCACAAGTTAAAAAATCAGTAGAAGCAATGACAGGTTTAAATGTTAGAGAAGTAAATGTACATGTACAAGGTGTAAAAATAGAAGAAGAAAACAAGTAATTAGGAGAGGTTATGAAATTAGTAGATAAAGTAATATATTTTATATTTTCAGTCATAATATTGACTATAGTTGTAGTAATGTTTACAGTAATTTTAAATATAGGAGTTGTAGTAAATCCAGTATTTAATTTTATAAGCAATATACCAAATATGAGTTTTACACAAGAACAAATGACATATATTGTTATAATAGAAATATTATTATTTGTAATGGCAATAAAGGGAATATTATTTCAATCTAAATTAGAAGAAAATAAGGATGCTATAATACTTGAAAATAATAGTGGTAAACTTATAATATCTAGGAAAACTTTAGAAAACTTAGTTAAAGATATTTCTAATAGGGTACAAGGAGTTGAAAATTCTTTTGCAAGAGTAAATGTAAGTAAAGATACAGAATTAATTATATCAATAGATATAGTTGTAAAAGAAGGATCTATAAAAGATATAACAAAGAAATTACAAGAAGATGTAAAAATTGCGATAAAGAAAGCTTCAGATTTAAATGTAGCAGAAGTAAATGTAAATATTAAGAATATAAAGAAAATTAATGAAAGCAATAATTTAAAAACTAAAAATAATATTGAAGAAAGTAAAGAAGAAGGTAATAATGAATAAAAATATTGATGAGAAAGAGGAAACAAAAGTAACAAAACAAGAAGAATATAATCAGATTCTTGAACTCTTTGGAGAAAAGGCAGAAGAAATAGATCTAAATGATGTACAAAGTATATATATAAGAAAAAATCCATTTACTGATAATCTAAAAAGAGTAGAAAATATGACAAATGAAGAAAAAGAAAAAGGATTATCAAGAAGAAGATTAAGAGAAGAAGCTTTTAAAATATTGTTTAGTATGCAGTTTATAAAAGTAGATGAAGAAAAAGTGGAAATATATTGTGACATTAATGGGATAGGAAATAGAGAAGATATAGCATATCTTGTTAATCTTGTTAATATATATAATGAAAATAATAAATATTTAGAAAGTATAATACAAGAAAATAAAAAAGAAACATGGGATTATTCTAGAATTGATAAAGTTGCAATAACACTTATAAAACTTGCAATAATAGAAATAGAATATTTAAAAATACCATTTAAGATATCTATTAATGAATGTATAAATATCTGTAAAAAATATAATGAAGAAAAAAATACAAAATTTATAAATGGTATTTTAGCAAACTATGTAAGAATAAAAGGATTAAATGATGGAGTTTAAAGTATTTACAGTAACAGAATTTAGTAATTTAGTTAAAATGACAATTGAAGAAACAAAAGAACTTGAAACAATTTGTGTAAAAGGAGAAGTATCAAACTTTAAATTAAATACTTCAGGACACCTATATTTTACACTTAAAGATGATAATTCTACTGTAAAATGTATAATGTTTAAAAATTATGCACTTAAAAATAATATAGATATAAAAGATGGTGATAATATATTTGTCCTTCGGAAAGACCACAGTATATGGTGGACGGACGGATATTATCAAATACAAGCAGTAGCTATAAAAAAAGATGGTGTTCGGAGAACTACATGAAAAATTTGAAAAATTGAAAGAAAAGTTAAGAGAAGAAGGACTTTTTGATGAAAAATATAAGAAAGAAATACCATTTTTCCCTTCAACAATAGGTGTTGTAACATCTAGAACAGGTGCTGTAATACATGATATATTAAATGTAACAAGAAGAAGAAACAGTAGTATTGATGTAAGACTTTTTCCAGTTCCAGTACAAGGAGATGAGGCTGCACCTAAAATTGTAGAAGCTATAGAAGAATTTAATAAAAGGAATAATGTTGATGTAATAATAGTAGGAAGAGGTGGAGGATCTTTAGAAGATCTTTGGGCATTTAATGAAGAAATAGTTGTAAGGGCAATATTTAATTCTAAAATTCCTATTATTGCAGCAGTAGGACATGATACAGATGTAACACTTACAAACTTTGTAGCAGATAAAGTTGCACCAACACCATCTGCAGCAGCAGAAATAGCAGTACCAAAACTTACAGATATTAGAGAAAGATTATTGTTATTAAAAAGAAGTTTTGAAAGACATTTGGAAAGTATTTTAGCATCAAAAAAAATGAAATTACATAATTTAGAATTAAAAATTCAAAATAATAGTCCAATGAGTATTGTTGTAAATAAGAGAATGAGATTTGATAATCTTGTACAAACATTAAATTTGAATATGAAGATGATTTTAGATAATAAGAAAAACTTATTTGAAAAAAATGTTACAAGATTAGAATTATTAAATCCTCTTAAAATATTATCAAGAGGTTATTCTGTTACAAAAAAAGATGATAAGATGATTAAAAGTAAAAAAGATCTGAAAAAAGGCGATAAAATTGAGATTATTTTTTCAGATGGAAGTAAAAATGCAGTAATAGATTAAGATTGTAATTGGGTGATATATGGAAGAAAAAAAACACAAAAGAATAAGAGAACAAAAACATAGCAGTATATGGATTTTAATAATAGTTATAATTATTGTTATTATTTCAATAGTAAGTTTATTTGTAGATAATAAGAAGTTTCAAAATAATATAGAAGAAAAGAAGAAATTAGAACAAGAATTAGAGAAAATAAAACAAGAAAATAAGGAAAAAGAAGAAAAAGAAAAACAAGAACAAGAAAGACAAAAAGCATATCAGGAAGAACAAAATAAAAAAGAAGAGATAGAAAAAAATATATCTGAAGAAAATAAGAAAAATGTAAAAAAGATAAAAGAAGAAATTAAAGAAGTAAATAATAAGAATAATAAAGAAAATAAGACACAAAAAGAATTATCACAAGATATACAAAAAGTTATTGATAAAAGTAATGAAAAATGGGATGATAAAGAAAAAAATAGAGCAGATACTGCATTAGAACTTGTGAAAAAACATTTAGGAAATGAAGGATATGCATATAACCTTATGGATAAGGTAAATGATAATATATATATGGTTGTTGTATTAGATAATAATACTAGAGAAGTTATAGGATATTATTATTCTGATATAGAAAAAAATATAGTAGTAAAGGAGGAATAGACAATTGGGTAAAGAAGAAAAAGATGTAAAATTAGAAGAAATATTAGAAAAATTAGAAATTGCTAATAATGAACTTAATAAATCAGATATTGAGCTTGATAAATCAATAGAAATTTATACAGAAGCAATGAAACTTGTATCAAAGGGAAATGAAAAATTATTAAGGGCAGAAGAAAAAGTCGCAAAATTCATAGATGAAAAAGAACAAAAGGAAATAGAAGAATAATGCAGACATTAAATGGAGCTTTAAATAATAAAGTACTTATAATACCTTTTTTAGTACTTATAATAACACAAGTTTGTAAAACAATATATTTTTCGATAAAGAATAAAAAACTAGATTTGTTTACATTATTAACAACAGGAGGACTTCCAAGTTCACATTCTGCACTTGTAGCATCACTTGCTACAGTAATATTTAAAACAAATGGTGTAAGATCTACAGAGTTTTCAATATCAGTAATACTTGCAATTATTGTAATGTATGATGCATCTCGGAATAAGAAAAGCGGCAGGTGAACATGCCAAAATTCTAAATGAAATGATGGAAGAAAAAGAATATTATAATAGTAAAGAATATAAGAAATTAAAAGAATTATTAGGACATACAAAATTAGAAGTGTTTATAGGATTTTTAACAGGAATAATATTGACAATTATCCTATATTAAATGATGATTAATAAAAATTAAATTAAATTGTAATATGTAGAATCATGATTATAATTTTTAAATATATAACTGGAGGAGTTATGAAAGATAATAAAAGAGAAAAAAATTGATCTTCTTGTAATTGTAAAAGAT
>CALIMU010000029.1 GCA_938045355.1 uncultured Clostridium sp.
TAGTTAATAATAATATTATTATTAATCTAAAATACTATTTCCAGTATATAACTTATAATATTGTCCTTTAAGTGATAATAAATAATCATGTTCACCGGCGTTCTATTATTTCACCATTATCAAGAAGTATTATTGCTTTAGAATTTCTAATAGTTGAAAGTCTGTGTGCAATTACAAATGTTGTTTTATCTGCAATAAGATTATCCATTGCATTTTGAACAAGTTCTTCTGTTCTTGTATCTATAGAAGATGTTGCTTCATCTAGGATTATTATTTTAGAATTTGCGAGTACTGCTCTTGCTATAGAGATAAGTTGGATTTGACCTTGTGATAATGAAATATCTGTTGAAGATATTTTAGTATTATACCCATCTGGTAGGTTTTCTATAATTTTATCTACATTAGCAATTTTTGCTGCTGCATATACTTCTTCATCTGTTGCATCAAGTCTACCATATCTTATGTTTTCTAATATTGTTGTGCTAAATAATACTGTATCTTGAAGTACTGTTGTAATTGTTCTTCTTAAAGCATTTTTCTTTATATTTTTAATATCTATACCATCAATAGTTATTTTTCCTTTATCTATTTCATAAAAACGATTTATTAGATTAGTTATTGTTGTTTTACCTGCACCTGTTGCTCCTACAAATGCTATTTGTTCACCATTTGTAGCATGTACTGATATATTTTTAAGTATATATTTTTCATTTGATTTATCATATTTGAAATATAAGTTTTCTATAACTACAGAAGCATCAACTTTAGTTATAATACCATCATTTATATCTGTTTTAGTTGTATCATACCAATAATCTTGACCATCTTTAGTTATAATATCAATTGTTCCTTTATCTATTTCTTCTTCCATATCTAATATATTAAAGATTCTTTCTGCACCTGCAATTGCTTTAGTAAGTGTTGTTATTTGGGATGCCATATTCATTAAAGGACGTGTTAATGAATCAACAAGTTGTGTTATAGAAACTATTGTACCTAATGTCATAATCTTATCTAAAACAAGATTTCCACCAACAACTGCAACCATTGCAGAAATAACATATGAAAATGCTCTTGTTAAAGGATGGATTATTATTCCATAAAATATAGTTTTTCTGTTAGAATTTTCTAATTCATCAACATATGTATTAAACTTATTTGTTATTATATGTTTTGCATTAAATAATTTAACAACTCTCATACCAGATACCATTTCTTCAGCATATCCGGCTTAAATGTGCAAGTCTATATTGTTTTAATCTAGCATGTTTAGTACTTTTTTCTGCAAAAATATACATTATAACAATATATACAGATATTAGTACAAGTGATAATAATGCTAGTAAAATATTTAAATATACTAAAGTTGCAAATGTTAGTATAAATGATATAACAGAAATTAAAATTTTTGATAAACTTTGATCTATTGCTGTACTTAATAATTCAACATCATTTGTAAATATTGAAATTGTTTCACCAGAAGGATTTTTATCAAAAAAGTCTATTCCGATTTTTTGCATTTTACTAAATAATTCTTTTCTAATTTTATATACGATATTTTGAGCTACTTTAGCAATTATTAAAGTTCCAAAATAATTTATAATAAGTGATAAGAGCATTAATATTGTAAACATTATAATTGAACTTATAAAATGTGTTGGATCTTTAGTTGTAAATGAGTCTATAATTGGCTTTAATACTAATATTTGTGAAATTTCTAATATTGATGCAATTATTAATAATATAAGTCCAAAAATATATGATTTAATA
>CALIMU010000030.1 GCA_938045355.1 uncultured Clostridium sp.
AAAAATACAGAAAGAATATTAATAATTTTAAATATAGTATTAGTTGCAATTCCATATTCTATGTATTTTACAGGGATTGATATGCAATCACTTCATTTTATATGGGCATGGATTATAACATTTATACTTGGAATAACGGTAGAAGTTTTTTCAAAAAAGGAAGAGTTTAAGAAAATATATCCACTTATAGCAATGTTAATAGGTATGCCTTTTGTAATGGCGTTTTTATCATCAATATCTAAAGAACTTGTAATATTTGATAGTAGTAGTATTGCAATAATTTTAGTACATTATATGTGTGCAGCTTCAGGTAGATCTATTGTAGAATGTATTAAAACAATTGCTAAATATATAAGAAGCAAGAAAGATGGTAAATAAAATGTTAAAAATTAGAAAAGAATTATGGGTAATGATATTACAGTTTATTGTATTTTTAGGTTCACCAGTGATAGCGAAATTATCTGGTGAAGTTTATGGCTTATTAATGGTATTATTAATTATATATCCTGTTTCAGTTTTGGCATTATCAATAGCTATTTCTTGGATGGAAAGTAAACTTAAATATTTATATCCATTATATGTTGCTATAATTTTTTTACCAATTGCATATATATTTTTAAACAATTCTGCATATGTGTATAGTCTTGTATTTGCAGGAATATCAGCATTTGGTATAATGATAGGAGTTATTAGTAACTATATATCAAAACTTTTTACTAAAGATAAAAAAGAAGAGATAAAATAATTGATGTGAAAAGGGAAAGAGGATGAATAGTTTTACAATAGGATTTGGAATTTTTACAGTAATATTTTTTATTTCAGCATTAATAGTTGATAGGAATAGTTCAAAGATTATCGGATTTGCTGGTGAGTTTTGGGTACGTAAAGAGTTAAATAAATTACCAGATGAATATTTGTTTTTAAGTGATGTGATGCTAGAGGTTGGAGGAAAAACAACACAGATAGATCACATAGTATTTTCAAAATATGGAATATTTGTAATTGAAACAAAACAAATGAATACATATATAACTGGAAATGAGCATGATAAATATTGGGTTATAAAAGCAGGGAAAAATAAGTATTATATGTATAATCCAATACATCAAAATTATGGACATAAAAAGGCTATAGAGCAAATATTAGGATTAGAAGATAATCAAGTAATAGATGTTGTATGTGTAAGTGGACAAGCAAATTTAAGAATAAAATCAAACAAAGTAGTTAGAGTTGAAAGATTAGTAGATAGAATATTATTTGAAAAACAAGAAAAAATAAAAGATTATGTGAAAATGGCACATATTATAAATGATATGAATATAGTTGATAAAGAATATAGAAAAAATCATATAAAAAGTATAAAGGAAAATATTATGAATAACAATGAAAATTTAAGAAAAGAAGTTGTTATGAATAGATGCCCAAGATGTGGTAATGAACTTGTTATAAGAAAAGGAAAATCAGGGGAATTTATAGGGTGTTTAAGTTTTCCAAAGTGTAAGTATACAAAAGTTATAAAGAATAAGAATACAGAAGATATGACATTATTTTAAAGGGGTAAATATGGCAGATATACAATATGCAAATGCATATACAGAAGTACTAGATATATTAAAACATATATCAAAAGAAGATTATGAAAAAATACCAAAGAGTAAGATAAAAGTTTTTGAAGAAAATTGTAATAAAAATTATAATTTTACATATGATGAAAATAAAACATTAGACGAACAAAATGTGTCTGAAATAACAAAAGTTATAATAGCAATATTATTTAGAGATTATTGGGCAACAAAAGAACAAAGATATATTATTATAAAAAAGCAACAAGAAATTAAAGACCAAAAACAAAAAGAACTTATGGCTAAGTTTGAACAAAATAAGAATATTTCTGAAAAAGATTTGAAAAAGGTTGATGTAGCAAATGACCTAGATTTAGATATAGATTATGCTAGAGGAACAAATCTAGAAATATATAAGGAAGAGAATATCTTTAAAAGAATTATAAGCAAGATAAGGGGAATATTTGGTTTTTAGGAGGAAGATTTGCAAGAAAGAACAAAAGATAAGAAATTAGTGACATTAAATGAGCTGGAAAATAAGGAAAAACAGGAATTAAAAAAAATCTTTCTTCATTTTACTAGAAAAAACAATCAAGAAAGTATAGAAAAAATAGGGTTAAATCCCAATGTGAAAAAAGAAAACGCGGTTGGAAACGATAAAGAAGTACCAGTAGTATATTTTTCAGAAGGTTTAGATGGTATGTTTGAAATATTGAATACATGGGTAAGAACTGAATATTATATGAATGTACAGTTGAAAAGAAGAATGGGAATAGATGTAAAGTTTGGACATGAAGAAGTAGATTCAGATATTTTAAAAGAAGTATATGAAAAGATGTATGCTGACTTAAAAGATAGAATATATTATAGTGTTGACTTAAAAGAAGGAATTGATTACGAAAAAGATGGTATAGATGATAAGAAAGCTGATTTAAAAACAAGATTAGAAAATAATGATATACCGGAACATATAGTTGAAGATGTTAAATGGCAATATGGTGATGGAGAATATGGAAACTTCGATGATATTAAACAGGAAAAGTGGAATAGAAATACAATTAGAGGAAAGGTTATAGAGCCTGAGAAATTAACACAGATAGTATCAGAAAATGGAAGTTTAAACGCATTAGATATAATGTTAGAAAAATATGAAAATTATGACAAGACAAAACTAGAAAACCTAAAAGAACTCGAAGAACTTGTTGAATATTGTAAGGAAAGAAAAAAGGAAGAAAAAGAAGTTAACACTAAAGAAGATTTAGGAGATAAGAATAAGGACATTAGAAAAACATTAATAAGTCAGGTATATGATAAATTTACAGATATAGAACAAATGCATATTGTAGAAAAAACTCTTGAAAATGATGAAAAAGAATTGATGATTCAAGATAAGAGTAATGAAGATAAGGAAAATGAGATAGGAAGGTAGTTTATGATAGAAGTAAATAGATTAATGGATGAATCAGAAAATATATTAGAAGATCCAGATAAAATAGAAGAACTTGAAAATGTAATAATGGAAGAAGAAAAAGTTATATTAGGAAGAATAGCAGAAGAAGAAAGCTTTAAGGCATAATACCTTAAAGTTTTTTATTATAAAGATGGATAGAAAAAATAGAAAAATGAAGATGATAATGAGATGCAATTAAAAAACTCTTAAAGTTAGTATTTTTAATGGATTTTTTATAATATTAAATTTTATGTTTTTATTGAAATTACTCTTGATTTTTTAGTATATATTTTTATTGAAATTAATACAAAAATGTAATAAAATGGTAACAAGAGGTGGAAATGAAAGAGAGAATACTTGGCAGAATAAATAATGTGCTTCGGATATACATTATTTATATTAATAAGTCTTATAACATATAATTTTATACCAGTTGGAGCTATAGTAGGTACAGTAGTATTTTTTGCAATGTCTTTACCTATTATTTTTGCTGTGGGGATAAGTATTTTAACATTATTAATAGTAAGTCCTGCTAGTATATCAGTATATTTAATATTTTTGATGCTTTTTGTAATGGAAACAATTTTGTTTAAACCACTTGTTAGTTTTGAAAATAGGAATGAGAGGAAAAAAGTTGGAACATATTTAGTTATAACAATGTTTGTGATTCAACTTATAAATTTAGGAATAATAAGAAGTCTTACATTTGCTCTTATGATGTTTGGAGCTTATAAGATTATAGTTAATGGATTATCAGTAGTATTTAATACAGATCAAAAGATAATTTTTGCAGATGAAGAATGGCTTTCAGTTATAATTACAATAATTATAGCAATAACATTTAATTACCCAATTTTTAAAAATATTAATATATTAGGTCTTGGTTTGCAAAATGTATATATATTACTTCTTACAATAATTGCAACAATAAGCGTAATAAAAAGAGGTGGAATGATCTCATTTTTAAGTTTAGGAATTGGATATATTTTTATAAGGAATATTGTAGGAATTAATC
The DNA here is from genome assembly GCA_938045355.1 of uncultured Clostridium sp. The sequence goes on from CALIMU010000030.1 coordinate 4,028, forward strand.
AGTTTGCAGATGTAAATTATAAG
>CALIMU010000031.1 GCA_938045355.1 uncultured Clostridium sp.
TTGTATAGAAAAATATATAATAGAAAAATTAAAAGACTGAATATAATCTAATCATAAACTCAGTCTTCTTTCTTCTAATGTATTTATATTATTATATATATTATTTTTTTACTTTTCTTCTATTATTAATTCTGATTTTAATATGTTAAAGTTGTTTTCTAAAGATGTTTGCTTATCATTTAGTTTTAAGTTTTCTATAGTAACTGTAGCTTTAAAATCTTTTTCTGCTTTTGTTATACCATCTAAAATATTACTATTAACATCTATTTCAACAATACTAAATGGAGTTTTTAAAGAAACATTATTATTTGTTTTTTCTCCTCTTAGCTCACTTATAATCTCCATTATTGTATTACCAATATTTAAATATGTTTCCTTATTCTTATCTTCTATATTTAGATTTTCTATACTTGTTATATGTATTGAAGGTATGTTCATATCATTCATATATAGTTCATGATATATTTCTTCTGTTACATATGGTAAATATATTGAAAATGCTTGTATTAGTTTAAAAAGTAATGTATATACTGTTTTTTGTCCTGAATATCTTGCTCTTTCTCCAAATTCTTCAGGTCTATATAGTCTATGTTTAACTATTTCTATATAGTCATCACAGAAATTCCAGAAAAATTTTTCTAAATGATTTAATGCTATACCTATTTCATATTCTTCTAAATATTTTAAGTATCCTTTTTCCATTTCTTCATATTTAGCTAAAATCCATTTATCTATATATTCCAAATCATTATATTCTTTTACTTCTTCTCTAAATTTTTCCTTATTTTCATTATAGTCATGTATATGCATTTCGATAAACTTAGATACATTCCATAGTTTGTTTATAAGTTTTTGTCCTCTTGCTAAAGTTTCTTCAGAAAATATTATATCATTACCAAGTCTACCTGTTCCTGCCCAATATCTTATACTATCTGCAGAATGTGTTTTTACAAGCTCTCTTGGTTCTACCTTGCTATTTCCCTTACTCTTACTTATTTTTTCTCCCTTGCTTGCCATAACAAATCCGGCTTACAACTAAGTCTTTCCAAGGTATTTCATTAAAGTGATAATATGATTTAACAATTGTATAGAAATCCCATGTTCTTATAATATCTGAACCGTTTGTTCTTATACTCATTGGTCTTAAAGTTTTTTCTAATGATTCTTCTCCCATATAGTTCATGTTTATAAGTGGAGTGATTGAAGATGTTGCCCATGTATCCATAACATCAACTTCTGGTACTATTTCTGTACAACCTTCTGGTATCATACTTTCATGTGGCATATCTACAAGTGGATTTACTGGTAAATCTTCTTTTCTTGCAAATATTGGCTGACCTGTTTTTTTGTCATACCATACTGGGAATGGAACACCAAAATATCTTTGTCTTGATATACACCAGTCCCACATAATGTTTTCTACCCATTCGATATATCTTGCTTTCATATGTTTTGGATACCAATTAATTTTTTCTCCCATTTCTAAGAACTTATCTTTATTTGAAGTTGTATCTATAAACCATTGTTTCATAACAGAATATTCAACTTCTTTTCCACATCTTTCATGTACTTGTACTTCATGTTCTAATTCTTCTATTTTTTCTACAACACCTAATTCTTGAAGGTCTTCTATTATTTCCTTTCTTGCTTTTACATAATACATTCCTCCATATTTAGGAACACTATCAACAATTTTACCATCTTTTGTTAATATATTTTTAAGTGGTAGATTATATTTTCTCCACCATTCAATATCTGTTTGATCCCCAAAAGTACAGCACATAACAACACCTGTACCTTTTTCCATATCTACTTTTTCATCTGCTAAAATTGGAACTTTTACATTAATTCCAGGTATAACAGCATTTTTCCCTATAAGATGTTGTCTTTTCTTATCTTCTGGATTTACAAATACTGCAACAATTGCTGGAAGAAGCTCTGGTCTTGTTGTTGCAATTGTAAATATTTCTCCATCTTCTGTTTTAAAATTAATATAGTTAAATGTTGTTATTTTTCTTTTTGTTTCAAGTTCTGCTTGTGCTATTGCTGTTAAACATTCTGTACACCAAAGTGATGGTGCTTCTTTATGATATACATGTCCTTTTTCTACTAAGTCTAAAAATGATAATTGGCTTATTCTTATTGTATTTGGACTTACTGTCTTATACTTATTTTCCCATGAACTACTTACTCCCATTGTTTGGAATAATTTTTCAAATTCTTCTTCATATTTATTTGTTGTATCATAACACATTTTAGAAAATTCTTCTCTTCCTATTTCATGTGCTTTTTTACCAATTTCTTTTTCTACTAATCTTTCACTTGGAAGTCCATTATCATCAAATCCAAATGGATAAAATACATTATAGCCTTTTAACCTTTTGTATCTTGCTATCATTTCTGTTTGTGAATATGAGAAAATATGTCCTATATGTATATTTCCGGCTTACTGTTGGTGGTGGTGTATCTACTGAATATACAGGTCTTGTATCTTTTCCATCTATTACTTTTTTTCTATCAAAATCATATATTTTGTTTTCTTTCCAATATTGTTTCCAAAATTCTTGTTTTTCTAACGGCTTATATTTCTTATCTAACATTTTCTTATCCTTTCTACTTCTTCTAAGATTTCAGTTATAACATCTTCAATATTCCTATTTGTTGTATCAATATATTTTTGATTTTCCGTTCTTTTTAATGCTCCAACTGTCTTATTCTTATCTGTTTCATCTCTTTTTTCTATACTTTCAATAATTTGTTCTAAAGTTAAATTTTGACTAATCCCTCTTTGTTTTAGTTCTTCTAATCTTCTTTTCGCTCTTATTTTAGTATCTGCATCTAAATATATTTTTAAATCTGCATCTGGAAATACTACTGTACAAATATCTCTTCCTTCTAATAATACATCTTCTCCATTTTTTACATATTCATTTGCAATCTTTCTTTGAAGATCTACCATATATTCTCTTACCTTAACTATTTTAGATATATCTGATGCTATAGGAGCGATATCGACTCGATGTATCTCCTCTGTTATATTTTTACCATCTAAGATAATATTTGTTAATATCTTACCATCCACACTTTTTTTCACATATTCTATCTTTGTATTTTTAAGTATTTTTAAGATATTTTCTTCATCATCTTTTTCTATCCCATTTTGCAAACACTTATATGCCAAAGCTCTATACATTGCTCCAGTGTTTATATATTTAATATTATATTTTTCTTCAAATAATTTTGCTATTGTTGTTTTACCTGTTCCTGCAGGCCCATCTATTCCAATAATCATATTATTTCCTCTTATTTTTTTCTAATTTTGTCATATTTTTAACTGCTTTTTCATATCTTAAAGCTTTTTCTTGTAATTTTTCTTCATCTACTTCTATTTTCACAATTTTTACATTTACCATTGATATATTAACAGAAGTCATATATTCTAATTCTTTTTTAGCTTGTTTTTTCATTTCTTCTGCCATTTCTGATATATTATATCCATAGGCAATTTCCATATTCATTGATATTTCTACATCATTACTATCTGGTGCTTTATCTATTCTTATTGTAGATATTTCTGTTATCCCTTTTATTCTATCACATACAAGCCTTATAATATCTTTAAAAACTTTATCTTTTATTGTATATTTACCAAAATAACTAAATACCGGTCTTATAACAGATCTTTCTACTCCTGCATTTTCTTTCTTGTTTTTCTTATTCTTTTTTCTTCCTCTTGAAAGTATTCTAAATGGGTCTAAAAGTATTCCTGAAAAATCTTTTTTTATTTCAAATGTTGGAACTGGAACAATATGTTTTCCTTCTGTTCTTCTTATTCTAACTGCTTCTTCCATTTCTTCTTTAGTTGAAACATCTTGTATATATATTGTTTTTTCTATTTTAGGAAGCTTTAAATTTTCCTGTATTCTTTTTACCATTTCATCAGATGTACCAAGTATTAAGATTGATTTTACTCTCTCTTTTTTTATACTATTTCTAATTCTTTCTTGTTCTTTTTCTGTAGAAAAAAGTGCTGCTTTTACTGTTTGTACCTTTGTTTTTGCAGTTTTTGCAGATACTCCTTCTATAACCCTACTTCCTTTTATTAAAAGTCCATCATCTATTATTGTTTCTATATTATTATCATATGCAATCTTTTGTGCCCTATAGCTTTTACCTGTTCCGAGATGGACCTACAAATGCATATACTTTCATACTTGATATCTTATATGGTAATATTTTATCAAGTGTTATCCCTTTACTTAATTTTTCTATTATTCCTAATTGTTTCTTTTCTTTTTTCACATAAAGCTCCAATACCATTTTCTATCACTAATTAACTAATATTTTAACATATTTTATATGATAATAAAAGAAAAAGTATTAACTATATATTTAAATATAATTAATACTTCTATTTTTTATTTTAATTAATCTATTGTGTATGGTAATACACCTATTTGTCTTGCTCTTTTAACAGCTTTAGTTATTTGTCTTTGAGCTTTAGCACATGCACCTGTTACTCTTCTTGGTAATATTTTACCTTTTTCTGTTATAAATCTTTGTAATTGTTCTGCATTTTTGTAATCAAGTACAAGATCTTTATCTTTGCTAAATGGACAAACTTTTTTCTTAGTTCTCTTAAATTTAGAGTTCTTTTCATCTTCTTGGTTTACTCTATTATTTGTTTTTCTTTCTGCCACTTTTAACCCCTTTCTATATATAAAGCTACTTAGAATTCTATATCATCTTCTGTTTCAATTTTAAATTCATCTTCATTAAAATCATTAAAATCTACTGTTTCTTCTGATGTAAAATGTTGTGCTGGAGCTTGATTCATGTTTGCAGTACTTCCTGTATTAGAACTATTTCCAGTTCCTCCTGCAAAATATACTTCTTCTCCTATTACTTCTGTAACATACACTTTTTTTCCATCTTTATCATCATAATTTCTTGTTTGTATTCTTCCGAACAACCGCAACTTGTGCACCTTTCTTAAAATACATACTTACAAATTCTGCTGTCTTATTCCATGTTATAATGTTTATAAAATCTGCTTGTTGCATGTTTGGGTCTTTACTTGCAAATCTCCTATTTACAGCAAGTGTAAATGTTGTATATACTACATTATTTGGTGTATATCTAACTTCTGGATCTTTTGTAAGTCTTCCCATTAAAATAGCTTTATTCATATTTCCTTCTTTCTTTAGATACTATTAGTTTTCTTCTTTTTTTGTTTCTTCTTGAGTATCTACATTTTTAGTTTCTTTTTTAGCTTTTTTGTTTTCTTTAACTTTGTTAACTCTTTTAATTTCATCTTTAACTACCATGTATCTTATAACATTATCATCTATTCTACATATTCTTTCAAATTCTGTTATAATAGTAGGTTCAGATTCAAATTTAAATATTTGCCAATATGCTGCATTATGTCCTTTTACTTCAAAAGCTATTTTTTCTGTTTTTTCTAGCTTTTCTTGTGAAACAACTTTTGCACCATTATCTTCTAAAACTTTAACTAGTTTGTTTGAAACTTCTAAAGCTTTTTCTGGTTCTAAAGTTGGCTTTATTAAAACTATCCCTTCGTATTTTCTCATTTTTTACCTCCTTATGGATTAATAGCCTATACCATACATATTTAGTATAAGCAAGGAGCAATTACTTGCCTATGTAATAGTATCATATATATGGGCTCATGTCAATTTTAAGATATTAATATAATATATAATATAAGTATTTCAATTGATTAACACCTTCACATAATCTTTGTACTATTTTATATTAGAATGATACAATGAATGCATACATCATGTATTACTAAAAATTTAAATTTAAATTTTAGGAGGTAAAAAAAATGAAAAAAAGTAAAAAGGAAGAAGTTAAGAAAGGAAAAATCTTTCTAAGAAGTTTAAGATTTTTTAAAGGTATTAGAAATAATACTCTTATATTAGGAGTATTATACCTAATCCTTGGTGGAATAGGAATCATTGTTCCTATAATACAAGGGAATCTTACAACATCAATAGCCGAATTAAAAGTTAATTCAGTTATTAAAGTTTCTATCATCTTTTTGATAGTAGTAACTTTAGATAATGTTGTATCCCACATAGCATTAATGTTTTGGATCCACAGAATCAGACCAAAAATTTTACATAATATCAGAAAAGATATTATTGAAATTTTTATGAAACTCCGATTATCAAATTTCAAAAAATTTGATTCTGGGATTTTCTTGGAACGATTAAAAAATGATCCTCAAATAATCTCCGAGGTCATAAATACAAGTCAGAAACATTTAGTACAGTGCTTTGCTAAATTAGGAGCATTATTTTATGTCTTCTATATAAGCTGGATTTTAGGCATTATATATCTAATTGGTATAATGATTGTTACCTTTATGGATAATAATATCCAAGAAGTATCAAAAATCAAAAATAAAATTAGCAAAATTGCTAATGAGAATTTATCTTCATTTTTAATTGAGACTGTTAGGGGAATAGCAGATATTAAACTACTATCTCTAAATATATTTTCTGATATGATTGTTAGATTTAATCATAATGATAATCTTTCAATCGATAAGGATTTATATAATAGTCGTACATATCGGCTAAAAAATATGATACTATTCATAGTATCTATTTTAGCCTTGATGATTGGTGTTCATCTAACTGGGCCTCACTTAAATGCAACAAATTTAATTGCTTGTTTTATATACTCAACTCGAATCTTATCTTTAATGGAAAACTTTTCTAGTTTGAGAAGTTCATTAAAAGAATATGAACTTGCAATTGAGAGAATAATCGAATTTGAGAATGATGATATTTACCCAAAAGATGTTTTCGGTAAAAAGCATCTTTCTCATATAAAAGGTGATATCAATTTTGATAATATTACCTTTAGTTACGATACAGATAAAAACAAAATATTGAATAAGTTCAACTTAAAAATTAATCATAAAACAACAGTTGCATTAATAGGGCATAGTGGCTCAGGAAAATCCACTATTCTGAATCTATTAACCAAGAGTTACCTACCTGAAAACGGTATAATAACTATTGATAATGTAGATATTAGAGATTTGGATGAAGCAACATTTAAAGATGCTATATCTATAGTATCACAATCACCTTATATCTTTAATATGAGTATTAAAGATAACTTGTTACTAGTAAACCCTGATGCTAGTTTAGATGAAATTGATAAAGTCTGTAAACAAGCATGCTTGTATGATTATATCAACTCTTTACCTGATAAATATGATACTGTCATAGGTGAAAGTGGAGTAAACTTGTCAGGAGGGCAAAAACAACGTCTTGCAATAGCAAGAGCTTTGCTAAAAAATTCTCCTATATTATTGTTTGATGAAGCTACATCAGCACTTGATAATCAGACACAGTCTGAAATAAAATCTACTCTTGATAACTTAAAAAATGAGTATACTATAATTATTGTTGCTCATAGACTATCAACAATACAGGATTGTGATACAATCCATGTTATTGAAGATGGAAAAGTTATTTCAAGTGGAACACATAAAGAACTTCTAGAAAGTTCAGAAACATATAGAAACTTATATGCTTCTGATGAAAATTAACAAATCATCCTAAATTATATTTTTAATCATTTATTAAAGGGAGTACTATTTGCACTCCCTTTTCTTATTATATTTTAATATTTATTAATATCATTATATTTGATTCATTCTATTTAAAACTTTGCATTACTAATTACATCTCCAAAAAATGCATTTGCTTCAAACTTTCCTGCATAATGTAATTCTAGAATTTTTTCTTTGTTTGCCCACATAACATCATTAACCTCTTCTTCTTGAATTGTTATTTCTGATATATCTGCATCTGATTTAAATAACCATACATCTAAAATATCTGGACAATTTTTGTAATATCTAATAGTTGTTCCTATATGTTTTGCTGTTTTCACATCTATATCAAGTCCAACTTCTTCTTTTATTTCTCTTGCACATGCATCTAATGGATTATCGCCTTCTATAGCTGAACCTCCTGTACATTCCCACATAAGTGGATGAGGTTTAGTTGCAACTCTTTGTGTTATTAGAAATTCTCCCTTAGAGTTTACTATCCATGCATTAATAACTAGATGATATTCATCATCTTTTAACTTATCTCCTCTTTTAACTGTTTTGTTTATTTTTTCAAAATTTTTATCATATATATCCCAATATTCTGCCATACATTCCTCCTTTTATATAATAATTAGTAATAATTATTAGTCTCTAAATGCTCTTATAAGTGACATTGTTACTGGAAAGATCACGAAAAATATTATTGTTAGGTTTGGTAAATAATATTCTACTACAAATAATAATGTAAATACTAATATTGGTAATATTTGTGTAATTAATTTCCTATCTTCTGTTAATAATCTTTCTTCTCTTTCTGTCTTTTTCTTCTTATTTTTAAGCACACTTATTATAAGTTGTATTGATATAAAATCTGTTATTATATATATCAATGAATAACTAACAGCTGGTATAAAATCATTTGGATGTTTTATAAGCCATTTCATAAAAAGTGGTATTAATGATAATGAGAATAGATATAATAAGTTTTTCCATATAAAACTTTTATGTACTTTTTCTGTTTGTTCTAATAAAAAGTGATGTCTATTCCATTGTGTACCTATAACTACAAAACTTGCAAAATATATAATTATTGCTTTCCCAAATTCTATAATTTCTGTCATTTTTATTTCTCCTGGTATAGGTATTTCTAACACCATCAATGTTATGATTATTGCTATAAGACCATCTGAAAATCCTGCTATTCTTGATATCGGTATATCTTCTTTTATATCAAAATGTTTTTCTATTTGTTTCATCTAACTCCTTTCAAATATATTTTAATTACGTAAAATGAATGAAATTATGAACAAAGAAACAAAGAAGGGCTATCTACAGCCCAGCATCTCGGTACTCGGTATCGACGCAGAAAGCCACTTGTTAGCAGGAAGCCCTGTAGTACAACCAGGCGGTGGCGGCGGAGGAACTATCCAAGTAATCGCCCCTACAGAAGAAGACGGAGGCGACGATGACAACCTGGTGGGCTAGGCCGGCTAAGTAGCTTTAGCTTTCCTGGGAGCCCTGGGAATCCTAGGAACTCTAGAAACCAAAAAAACAGTAACTAACATTTAAAGAAGGAAAACAAATGAAGAAAAGTATTTTCCATTATGCGCTGTCTTCGCTCCTTGTGGGCGGGATTGCGCTGTCGGCAGCATCGTGCGCCGACGAAGACATCAACCCGAACGGCGGCACGGACGGCGACGCCCTGGTGCGCTTCAGCATCAACGACGTGCAGGAACAAGCCGTAAGCCGCGGACTCGAAATGACACGCGGAGCCATTGCCAACGGTCTTACCGCTGCCGACCTTGCAGGCCAGAAACTGCCTGCACACAGCAACCGCAACATAGACGTGTGCCTCATTGAAACCACCGTCGAGGGCGTGAACCCCATTAAGGCCGATGCCCGCACCCGTGCCGACATTATAAAGACTGCCACCCTTGGCGACTTCTCGTCTACGGGTATTCGCGGCACAAGTGCAACCAGCATACTCTCTACTCCCGAATGGTTCAAGGCACAGAAGACCAAGAGCAACGGCGAACTCTACAGCCCTATCCGCTGGGCGTTCTCTCAACCTTATGCCCGCTTCTTTGCCGTCCACCCGGCAAAGGAAAACTATTCTAAGATGACCATCAACGACATGGCTGCTGCCGACATTGCACCCAGCGTAGACTTCGAAGTAGAACCCAACGTAAGAGACCAGAAGGACTTCATGACTGCCTGCACAGGCGACGTGCACTATGCCACACAAGGCGTTCACCCTACGACGAACCTCAACTTCCGCCACGCCCTCACGGGTATCCGCTTTGCCGTAGGTCAGAAACTTTCGTGGAATAA
>CALIMU010000032.1 GCA_938045355.1 uncultured Clostridium sp.
ATCATATATATTTATTATCTCATATTATAATTATTTTACCATATTTTATATTAACTTTTAATATTTCTTAGAGTTTTTAGAAAATATCTAAAACAAGTACATCTTTAAGGTTATGATTATTATATGATTATTAATTTAAATTTCCATACACTAATTCTAAATTCTTTTTCATAGCTTCTATATATTCTAAGCTTTCTGCTGGATCTTCCATTACATATACTTGATGTATTTTAGCTCCTGTTTCTCTTGATACTGTATTTATAACATCTTTATTTGCTGTACTTTCTACAAGTATTCCTTTAACATTATTTTTCTTACAATATTCAACAAGTGCTTTCATTTTTGCTATTGTTGGTGTACCTTCTCCAAATACATCTTCAACACTTAATTGTTTTAATCCAAATTCATTTGCTAAATATGCAAATGCTGGGTGTCCAATAACAAAATTCTTTTTATTAGATTTAGCAAATTTTCCTGAATATTCATTATATAATTTATCTATTTCTTCTGTTACTTGTTTTGCATTTTTTTCATAAAACTCTTTATTCTTTGAATCTACTTCAATTAAACTTTCTTTTATCTTTTCTACATATTTTTTAGCATTTTTTAAAGAAAGCCATGTATGTGGATCTTTTCCATCATGATGGTGATGATGTCCTTCTTTCTTTTCACCCTTATCATCATGTTTTTCTCCATCTTTATGTTCATGATCATGATCTTTTTCATCATGTTTTTCATCTTTCTTATCTTTATCATTATCTAAAATATCGTTTTCCTTAACATCTAGTTTTTCAATATCTTTTGCAAGTTCTACAACTTTTAAATTTTTATTTTTAACTGATTCTACTGCCTTATCTGCCCATGTTTCTAGTTCATCACCATTATATACAAACATCTTAGCATTAGATATTTTTAATATATCTTGTGCTTTTGGTTCAAATTCATGTATTTCTGTTCCATCTGGAACTATCTTTTCTATTTCAACCTTATCTTTTCCTACTGCTTTAACTAAACTTTCTACAGCTTTAATAGTTGTAGCAACTTTTATTTTTTCTTCAGAAGTTTCTTTCTTTTTTTCTTCTTTTTTACCAATAATTTGGTCTTTAATACCATCAGTAATATTTGTTATTTTAGTCCATTTCATAGCATATGCACATACTATAAATAATACTAATAATACAATTACTGAAAGTATTGCTAATAATACTTTTTTCATAACATCTCCCCTTAATATGATATAATCTAAATTGCAATTTATTTGCAATTATATTATAATAGTATCAGCATTATATATTAAAGTCAATAATATTTAACAAAAAAATGCAAATAATTAGCATTTAAATAATAACTAAATATATTTAAGCTCGAAGGAGGAATTTTGATAAAATTAGAAAATGTTTCATTTACTTTTAATAGTACAAGTAAAAATCCAACATATATATTGGATAATATCTCTTTAGATATATCAAAAGGTGACTATATTTCTATAATAGGTGATAATGGTTCTCGGTAAAAGTACCCTTATCCGTCTACTTTTAGGGTTTTTAAAACCAACAAAAGGGAATATATCTCTAAATACTAAAAATATACGGATATGTTCCACAAAAAAAAGAAAGTTATACTTCAGGCTTTCCAATAACAGTCGAAGAACTTATATCATCATATGCTAAAATTAAAAAAGCATATACTAAAACAATTGTTGAAGAAACATTAAAACTTGTTTCACTTGAATCAAAAAGAAAAGAACTTGTTTCAGACTTATCTCGGACGGACAATATCAAAAACTTTTAATATCAAGAAGTTTAATAGGAAATCCTGATATTTTAATTTTAGATGAGCCTTCTACAGGTGTAGATATTTCATCACAGACTGAAATTTATTCTTTTTTAAAGAAATTAAATGTAGAAAAAAAATTAACAATAATTGCAGTAGAACATAACTTAGATGCAGCAATAACAAATTCTACAAATATTTTCCATGTTGCAAACTCTAAAGGACATCTTTGTAGTCCTGAAAATTATATACGAGAATTTAAAGGAGGTATTAAATAATGTTTGAACACACTTTTATACAATATGCCTTTATCGTTTCACTTTTCATATCAATATTATGTCCAACTATTGGTATATTTTTAGTTTTAAGAAAATATTCTATGATTGGTGATACACTTTCACATTCATCACTTGCCCGGAATAACACTTCGGACTTCTCACAGGTATAAACCCTATAGTTGGAGCATTTATATTTACATCAGCATCTGGATTATTAATTGAGTTTTTACGTACATTTTACAAGAAACATACAGATATAATCTTAAGTATAATATTTTCTTTAAGTGTTGGTATTGCAATAACAGTTATAAGTTCACGGTAAGCTTCGTGTAAATGCTGATTCTTTTATGTTTCGGTAGTATTCTTACTGTTACTACAAGTGATATATATATTATAGCTTTTTTAAGTATACTTTCACTTTTAACTTTGTTTATACTTTATGATAAGCTAATATATATTGCATATGATGAAGATACAGCTAAAATAATAGGTGTTAAGGTAAGATTAATACAATATATTTTCTCAATATTAGTTGCTTCTGCAATAGCGATTTCTATTAGAATTGTAGGTGTATTAGTTTTAGGTTCACTTATATCAATCCCTGTTGCAACAGCTCTTCAATTTAAAAAAGGATTTAAGAAAACTCTTATTCTTTCAATTATCTTTAGTTTTATAGATATTATGCTTCGGTCTTATTCTTTCATATTATCTAAATGTTGCTCCAAGCCGGATTTACTGCTATGCTTTCAGTTATAATATTAATTATAACTA
>CALIMU010000033.1 GCA_938045355.1 uncultured Clostridium sp.
AAAATGTAGAAAAAAACAAAACAAATAAAAAAGAAAAAGGAAAAGTACAAGGAAAAGAACTTAAAAAAGTAAAAGATGAAGTAAAAGAAAATATAGAAAAAGAAGAAAAAGCTGCTACAGATAATAATGCTAAAAAAGATGAATTTGAAGTAAAACAAACAATAACTGCAAAAAAACAAAATACAGGATTAAAAATATTAGGAATATTAGTATTATTAGTAATAGTTTGTTTAGCAGGATTATATATAAAATATGTAGTAATAGATAAAAATACAATTGGTGAAGTTACAAGAGCTTTAATGAATACATTATCACCAAAAGAAAAATTATATGAAGCTTTAGAAAATACATATAAAGAAAAAAATATAGAACAAACATTTAATGTTAAAATAACAGAATTTGATTCAAAAGTATTAGGAAAGAATTTAGTAAATGTTTTTGGACAAAAAGAATTAGAAGAAACAATTAAAGGATTAGAATTAAAGGGAACAGCAAAAAGAGAAAATTCTAAGACAAGCATGAGTGCTAAATTAAACTATAATGAAAAAAGCTTAATAGATGCAGAAATATATCAAGAAATAGGAAAAGAAGGAATAGCAAAATTCTTTGGTGATGAAGATTTAGCTGTTAAATTACCAAAAGGTGTAGAAGTAGATACAAGTAAGGTAGAAGAATATATGAATATTCTTAGAGATCTTAAGAAAACATATGATTCAAAATATTCTGATATAATTAAATATATAGATGAAAATATTATTAAGATTGAAGAAAAAGATGGTAAAATAATAGTTAAAACAAGTTTTGAACAAATAAAATCATCTTTAAAAGGATTATTATTAAAAATAAAAGAAAAACCAGAATTTGTAATAGACACATATAAAGCTTTAGAAAAAGTAGCAAATAAATTAGAAGAAACAGGTGATTATGCATATTTAGGATTAACAAAAGATGCAATAAAAACATATGTAGAATCTATTAAATCAATACTTCAAACTACAACAACAGAAGGAATAAAGAAAGATGTTGATGAATTAGTTGAAGATATTAAAAAATTAGATAATGTAAATTACAATACAAAAGTAGAAATAGAATTTACTTTAAAAGATAGGAAGATAAGTAAAGTAGAAACAAAAGTAGAAGCTAATAATTTCTTAAAAGTAGAAACAAATTCAGAATTAAAATATGGAAATGCTAAAGTTGAATCATTAAAATATAATGAAGGAGCAATTTCAGATCAAGAATCAACAATAAAAAATATAACAACTAAAGCAACAATGCAATTATTATCATTACCATTAGCGCAAAAATTAATGAGAAATGTTCAAAGTGGTTTAGGACAATAATAATATGTTGATGATAAAGAACAAAGAATAAATAAAATATAAGGGGATATAGTTTTAATTTTAAATTATATCTCTTTTAATATATAATTAAATTAAATTAAACTATTAGAGGTGGGATAAATATGGAAAATCAAGATAAAGTAAAAAGAATAAAAGAGATGGAACAGATATTAGAAGAATCGACAGAGATTTTTTTAAATGTAAATAAATCATTAGATGAATTAGAAAAAAATATGAAAAAATATAATAAACTTGATAAATATTATAGTAGTGAAAATTGGTTTATAGATGAAGAATCATATAGAGAAGGAAAACTTCCAAAAGATTTACAATGTGGAGTATTATCTGAAGATTTAGCATATAATTTGTTTATAGAAAACAATAATATTGCTATAAGGATGTTAGAGATTGCTACAAAAATGTTAAAAAGAGATTAAAATTAGTGATAAAAAATAATAACTTTACATAATTACAAAAAGATGCTATAATGTTACTATATTGTAATACAAATGTAAAAAAGTGCTAGGAGGGAAAGATGGAAATAGTACCAGATATACAATTAAAAGAAGAAAACAATAAGGTAATATTAGTAGGAGAAGTTATAGAAGACTTAAAAATAAGTCATGAAACATTTAACGAAAAATTCTATAGTTTTAAGATTTCTGTAAAAAGATTAAGTGGTGATACAGATGAATTAGAAATAGTAATCTCTGAAAAAATATTAAATAAAGATATTATAAAAGTAGGAAATACTGTAGTAGTAGATGGTGAAATAAGATCATATAATTATATAATGGAAAATGAAGAAAGAAGAAAACTAATATTAAGTGTATTTGCTAAAGAAGTAAGAGAAATAAAAGAAGAAGATTTAACAACAAATGAAGTTACTTTGATAGGATATATTTGTAAAAAACCTATATATAGGAAAACACCATTTGGAAGAGAAATAGCAGATATATTATTAGCAGTAAATAGAATATATGGTAAAAGTGATTATTTGCCATGTATTGCATGGGGAAGAAATGCAAAATTTGCAGAAAACAATTTAAATGTTGGAGATAAAGCTAAAATAACTGGAAGATTTCAAAGTAGAGAATATATAAAGAAAAATGGAGAAGTTGAAGAAAAGAAAATAGCATATGAGATATCATTATCTGGAATTGAAAAAATTGAGGAAAACGTAGAAAAAGTAGAAGTTCAAGATCAATAAATAGATGAATAAAAGAAGAATAAAAAAAGATTAGAATTAATTTCTAATCTTTTTTATTTTAATATATATTTTAATATAATGTTATTTTATTATTAATTATAACGGATTGGTCCTGAAATATTAGCTTTTTTATTATTATTTTTCTTATTTACAGATGTAAATATACCAGTACTAGATTTTAATGTTATATCTTGTTCTAGGTTAGAATCTGCTGTTTCAAAATTATATATTTTAGATTTAAATCCATTATAGAATTCATCAGTAATTTCAGAAAGTTTTAATGCTCCAACTTCATAACCACCTTTTTCTTTTCTAAGCCTGTATGCAGGTGCACCTTTTTTACCACCCATTAATTTACCTGCTTTGATAAGTGGTACATTATCCCATTTACCAGAGTCATCATATGCAAGCATTTTTTTAAGAGATGAGTCATCAGTATTTTGTTTAACACCAACCCAGTCTTTTTTAGTTCCGAAATGGTTTGCCCATATTTGCATTTCATCATATGAACTATCACCAAATATGAATTTACTACTAAATGTATTTAATAGGTTAATTTGTGTTACATTTTTTGTTAAGTTTTCTAAAGTTTCACCTGTTATTGTAACACCAATATTTTGTTTTGAAAAATCTGATATTTGTTCTAATGCTGTTTCTGTCATATATGGTGTAAAATCATCAAAATATAGGAAGTTTGGAGTCCTATTTTTAGCAAGATTATTATCAATTGTAGCTGCAGATGAATATAGGTTAAATATTATATTACCTAAAGCCTTATAATTTGAATATGATGAATTGCTAAGTTCACCTTTTCTTAAACAGAATAATAATACCTTACCATTTTTTAATGATTCTTCAAAGTTTACATTTTCTAGTCTATTACATAAAAGTCTTCTAATCCCTTGATTTTTAAGAACACTGTCTATAATAGCAAGAGGTGCTTCCATTTGTTTTTTCATTGCTCTTTTATTATGACCTTTTTCGAAAAAGTTGTTTTCAAAATATTCTATTAATCCTGGGAATTTATTTTCTGTTTCTAAATGTTTTCTATATTTTTCAACTAATGCTTCTAATAATTTAAAGTTTGCAAGTAGTTTCATAATATCTTCTATTGTAGGAAGTTGTCCAGTATGTGAATCTGGATATGTTTCTTTTAAAAGTATTGCTATATTTTGAATTGCGCGTACATTTTCAAAAGTGAATTCTGGTAAATCAACAGTTTTCTTTGTTGAATTTGTAAGTAAATATAATATTTCACTAACACTTGATGCAGCCTTATATGGATCACTATTTTCAAAAGGGTTTATACCTGCAGTATCAAGATCAAGTGGGTCAACTAAAGTATATTCAACTCCAAAATTTTTACAAACCCTTATAATCTTATCAATACTTTCTCTTTCAGGGGATACATATGTTATACCTAAATTTTTTGCACTTCCATGGCTTGTAATCTTGGTTACATAGTTATTAAAGATATCTGTATTTCCGAGGAGTAGGTGTAATCATTGAAAGATTAAAATTATTGTTCAAATATTCATTACTATATGCACCTTCAAGTTTAGCTTTTTTTGAAGTTAAAAGAGAATATGCTAATCCTTTTGTAGCTTCAACAAAAAATCTTTTTTTCTTAATATCTTTTGCAATCATAGGTTCTAATACATATTCAGTTTTTCCCATACCTGCATGTCCAACAACTAGTAAATGATTATATCTTGAATTTTCTGCAAGAGTTACTTTTTTACCTGTTGTATCATCATTTCCGAAATGGCATTTCTAGGCTATATGGACCTGTTTTTTTATCTTTAACATTAAAAGTAATACCTTCTGCATCCATAATTGAATCTAAAATTTCATCATTATTTTTAACAAATACTGTAAGCCATACATATGCATAATATGTAATTACAAGTGGAAAATATAATGCAAGTGCTGAAAATGCCTGTCTTATAATTCCATAATCTTCTATTATAACCCTTTGGTATTTTGGAGCAGAGAAAAACAATGTCCAACCTATTGAGTTTACTTGTGATACAATACAAGAAAGTGCTATAAAGATAAAGGCTATAGCATAAATATAGAAAATCTTAAGTTTAATTTCTTTGTATGTAACATATTTAGATTCGATAATTAAGAGATATGCTATAAATGGAATAACTATAGCTATAAGCATTTCTACTGTAGACCAATAATGTATTCCGAATACCTGTAAATATCATTAACATAACTTCTACAAATCTATCTACTACAAGATATAATGTAAGGAGTGAAAAAATTACTCCAAGTAGTGTATTTTTATCTGTTTTCAAAAAATCACATATTTTAGTAAAAAATGAGCTAAAAGCGTCTATAAATATACCAAAAATACTTTCAAATATTGATATACCTGCATCCATTAATTTTGTAAGCATAAAATCCTCTTTTCTTTCTAATTCTTAACATTTTAAGTTTACCATAGAAAGGCTATAAGTGCAATAAAATAAGCATTATTACTATAATGTATTTTAATTTTGTAATGATTAAGATATACTAAAATTATTAAAGAATTATATATGTATAATATGATATATAAAAGAGATAGTAGAGGGAGAAGATTTATGAAAATAGTATATATGGGAACACCAGAATTTTCTAAGACATGTTTAAATGAATTAATAACAAACAATTTTAATATAAGACTTGCTATAACAAATGAGGATAAAAAGACAGGAAGAGGTATGAAACAGATGAAAACTCCTGTTAAAATCTTAGCAGAAGAAAATAATATTGAGGTATATCAACCTAAAAGTTTAAGAAATGGAGAAACTATAGAAAAAATTAAAAAAATAAATCCAGATATTATTGTTGTTGTTGCATATGGAAAAATTTTGCCAAAAGAAGTATTAGAAATACCTAAATATGGTTGTATAAATGTACACCGGTTCACTACTTCCTAAATATAGGGGAGCATCTCCAATACAACAATCTGTTTTAAATGGTGACATTAAAACAGGTATTACAACAATGTATATGGAAGAACAAATGGATACAGGAAATATTATACAACAAGAAGAAATGCTAATAGAAAGAACAGATACATCAAAAACAATGTTTGAAAAACTAGCAATTTTAGGTGCAAAAATATTAGTATCTACATTAAAAAAGATAGAAGAAAATAATGGTAATATAATTTCAATAAAACAAAATGATGATGATGCAACATATACTTTTATGATTACAAAAGAAATGGCGATTATAGATTTTAATAAAAGTTTTGAAGAAATATATAATAAGATCAGAGGACTTAATGATTTCTTAGTTGCAAGAATAATAATAAATAATAAGATATATAAGATATGGAAAGCAGAAGATAAAATATATACATTAGATGAAATAAAACAAAATTATA
>CALIMU010000034.1 GCA_938045355.1 uncultured Clostridium sp.
AAATTAATTTGGAAATAACTGGTAGTTTAAAAAATAGGATAATTGCAGATATATATTTTCAAGATGACATATATGATGATATAATTCTTCAAGGAAAAGAAATATATATTCAAAGAAAAGATTTAAAAAAACTAGAAGATGGAGAATATTATATATTAGATCTTTTAGAATGTGATGTATATAAAGAAAAAGAGTTAATAGGAAAAGTTACAGATATACTTAATAATAATATAACAGAAACACTAGAAGTTGATCGGAAGAAAAACAATAGGAAAAAGATTATTAATTCCAATCATTGATGAATATATAGAAAAGATAGATGTTAAGAATAAGAAAATATATGTTCAGAAAGAAAATATAAAAAAAATTATAGAATTAGGATATTAGGGCACAAAATGAAGTTTATAGTATTAACACTTTTTAAAGAAATGTTTGAATGTTTAAATACAAGCATTTTAAAAAGAGGAATAGATAAAAAGTTAATAGAATTAGAATTAATAGATATTAGAGATTTTAGTAAAAATAAGCATAAAAAAGTTGATGATATGCCATATGGAGGAGGTGCTCGGAATGGTCATAAGACCTGATGTGGTATATGATGCATATAATTCTATAGATAAAGAGATCCTAAAAAATTCTAGAATAATATATTTAACACCTAAAGGAAAAGTACTTACACAAGAAAAAGTAAAAAACTTATCAAAAGAAAAAAATATAATACTTTTATGTGGTCATTATGAAGGAATAGATCAAAGAGTACTTGATAAATTAGAAGTAGAAGAAATATCAGTAGGTGACTATATATTGACAGGTGGTGAAATTCCAGCAATGATAGTTATTGATGCTGTTTCAAGAAATGTTGAAGGGGTGATTTCTAAAGATTCTTTAGAAGAAGAAAGCTTTTCAAATGATAATCGGAATGTTAGAATACCCACAATATACAAGACCAGAAATATTTGAACAAATGAAAGTACCAGATGTATTATTATCTCGGGAATCATAAGAAAATAAGAGAATATAGAGAAAAAGAGTCTTTAAAAATTACTTTAGAAAAAAGACCAGATTTAATAAAAAATAAAAATATAAAGAAGGAGGCCTTAAATGGACAAAATTAAAGCAATAGAACATGAACAAATGAAAAATGTAGTTCCAAAATTATCAGTAGGTAATACTGTTAGAGTACATGTAAGGATTACAGAAGGTAATAAATCAAGAATCCAAGTATTTGAAGGAACAATAATAAAAATACAAAATGGTGGATTAAACCAAACATTTACAGTAAGAAGAATATCTTATGGTGTAGGTGTTGAAAAAACATTCTTAATACATTCACAAAATGTAGAAAAAGTAGAATTAGTAAGAGTAGGAAAAGCAAGAAGAGCAAAACTTACATACTTAAGAGATAGATTAGGTAAAAAAGCTAAGACTAAAGAAGTTGTAGGTGCTAGAATAGTTGATGAAGAAATAACTATAAAAGAAGAAAAAGTTGTAGTTCCAGAAACAGCAGAAGAAGAAGTAGTTGAAATAGTAACAGAAGAAGTTGTAGAAGAAGGAGGAGAAGTAAATGAATAAGACATATACTCCAAAAGGGAAAGAAATAGAAAAAAAATGGTATATAATTGATGCTAAAGATAAAGTATTAGGAAGAGTAGCAACAGAAGCAGCAACATTACTTCGTGGAAAACACAAACCTAACTTTATGTTTAACATAGATACAGGAGATCATGTTATAATTATAAACTGTAAAGATATAGTTTTAACAGGAAATAAATTAAACCAAAAAATGTATAGAAGACATTCAGGATACATTGGTGGTATGAAGGAAAAAACAGCTAAACAAATGATGGAACAAACACCAGAAAAAGCAATGTATTTAGCAATAAAAGGTATGCTTCCACATACAAAATTAGGAGCAGCACAACTTAAAAAATTAAGAGTATATGCAGATGAAAATCATATGCAAACAGCTCAAAAACCAGAAGTTTGGGAGGTTAAATAATAAAAATGGCAAAACAAGAAAATAAGGTGTTCTTAGGAACAGGTAGAAGAAAAAAATCAATTGCTAGAGTAAGATTAATGGCAGGAACAGGTAAAATAACTGTAAATGGAAAAGATATAACAGAATATTTTGGAACAGAAACATTAATAGTTATAGCAAAACAAGCTTTAGAAGCAATAAATAAAACAGAAAACTATGATGTAATAGTTAAAGTTATAGGTGGAGGATTCTCAGGACAAGCAGGAGCTATAAGACATGGTATAGCAAGAGCTTTAATAGAAGCAGATGAAGAAGAATATAGACCAACATTAAAAGCAGCAGGATACTTAACACGTGATTCTCGTATGAAAGAAAGAAAAAAATACGGTCTTAAAAAAGCTAGAAAAGCTCCACAATTCAGTAAGAGATAAAAACAAATATATAAAAATTATAATTATATCTATAATTGTAGAAATACCTTTAAGAAGAATAATCTTTTTAAAGGTATTTTTTGTTATTGAAATATAAGATCTATAAAAAACGCAAGTTTACATAAATAGTGAAATGTGCTATAATATAATTATTGATTAAATAAGATATAAAATTAAATTTAATTTTTTAGGAGGATAATATGAAAATAAAAAACATAGTAATTTTAATGTTTATGATTACAACACTAGGATTATTTCCAGCAAAAAAACATAATAGACATAGAGTGCCCAGAAGAAATTTAAGATGGAAAAAAAGAGAAAAAATAAAATATACTGAAAATGAATTAATGAAAGACCTTGTAATCTTAGAAAAAGGATTAGGAAACGAGATTTATAATGGGCTAGGATATATGTTTAATGGTAAAAACCATAAAAAGATCAAGAAATTTAAGTAAAAGATTATAAATTAGGAGAGTGGAAGATAAAATATATCTTTTACTCTTTTTATATATTATATAAAATGTTTAGATTTATTTAATATATAATTTACATAACTTGTTGTTGCAAGATTATGAAATAGATGGTATAATATTAATGTACAGAAATTTTCTATACATAAAACTTAAATAAGATTTATGAAGGATGTGATTTGCAATGATTAAAAAGAATTTATTAAGAGGAATGGTAATTCTTGGTGTTCTGAGTGTTTCAGCAGGGTTATCTGCTAATTACATTGATGATGCGGCAGAGCTTATCGTAAATGAGGAATTGACTGAAAGAGATCTTATAAAAGATTTCAGCAGTAAGGAGATAGCAGAAATAAGAGGGAGAGTAAAAGAATTAAAACTCAAGAACTTAAGAGCTCAAAAGAAGGATGAAGAAGAAAAAGAAAAAAATAGACGGTTAGAAGAGCTTAAGAAAAAGGAAACAGGGAAAAGCTCAATATTAGTTGACGATTTAGAAAAAAAAGTTAATAATCGATTTTCTAAACTTGAAAGCAGAGTTTCCAGCCTTGAAAAAAACAAAAATAAAGCAGCTCAAAATAAGAGTAATAATAACAAGGTGACTTCTTCAACAGCTAAGAAGGTTTCGAAGAAAGAAGCGATTGATCTAATTTTAAGAGGAAAACTGGGAGATGGCCCAGAAAGAATTGAAAAATTGAAGAAATTAGGCTTCAATGATTCAGAAGTCAAAGAAATCCAAAAGAGTGTCACAAAAATAATAAATGAAGATCAAATTAAAACAGATTTGTAATTAAATTTAATTTGACTTATTTATTTTATTCTAATGACCTATAATAAAAAAGAAGGGGATAATTTATCCTCTTCTTTTTTTAATGTATTATATTTCATTTTCATATAGTTCTTCATCATTACTTCTAGAGAAATTAAACCTTAAGTCTATAAGTAATTTAATTTTTGAGAAGAATGTTTTTATAAAGCTTTGTGAATATATTTTAGGAAGATTTAATATATCCTTTCTAGCTTTAAGAGCAAATGAATAATTACCATATGCTTCTATAAGTGCAAGCTTATTATTTAATTCAATATTTATTTTATCTTTAAATTGTTCAAATGAATAGTCACCTTCATAGTTAATTATATAATTTTCAAAATTAGATATAAGTGTTTTCATATTAACTATATCTTGAACTGTTTCTATTTTATCTAGTTCATTTGCAAAAGCAGATGTATATATTATTTTTTGTACATCTAAAACTGTTTCTCTAAGTTTATTCTTTAAATTTGTAATATTATTTAAAACAGATATTTTTTTACTTTCTGCTTGATTATGTGTGTGTATAGTAGAATATACATCAGAAAGTTTTTCTTGTAATTGAACAATATATGTAAGTTTTTCTTCTATATAGTTATAATTCTCTTCAGATGTTATAGTTTTAAAAGTTTTTTCAAATAAGTCTGTACTAAATAATGTACTAAAAAATAATGGGTAAGTACCTGTAAAGAAACACATTTGCCTTATAATAGCTGTTTCAATAGGGTAATAATTGTTACTTGGAGTAGTAAGTTCTAGTTCATAATATTTAACATGATCTGGAACTTCTTTTGCAATAGTACTTGCTATATATTGTACAGAAGCTTCATTTAAACCTAATCCTTTTTCAGGTCTAAATAGTTTAGAAGGTTTAAAAAGTCCCATTCTAATAAGAAAATTATCTTCAGTAAGTTCTGCTTGGAAGAAATGAAGTATTTCATGTATTACAGAACTATCTAAGTTAGATATGTTTAAATCATTTGAAAAATATATTGAATTTGTTGTATAGTCATATTTTCCCATAGAAAGATCATCAAAATCTGCTAAATACATATTACTTTTTCCAAGAGAATTAAATAACATTTCTTTAGATATTTTAAATTCAGAAACTACAGGATAGATTAGGTCAACTGCTTTTTTTGAAATAGTATGTCTATCTTTTGCACTAATTTCAGTAATATTTGATATACCATGTAGTTTATGGTTAAATTTCTTACTCATATTATTCCTTTCATAAATTATAATTATATATATTTAATATATCAGATATATTATGTTTTATATATTATTTTTATAAAAAGTATTAAAAAAGTAATACAAAAAACATTATAATATTAAGTTATGT
>CALIMU010000035.1 GCA_938045355.1 uncultured Clostridium sp.
TCTATATAGCTATCTTTTTCCTTTATTTAATAGTATCTATTTAACTTTTAAAATTTATTTGCATATTTTCAAAGTTTACATTATATATTTTTTTATTTTTTATAATTTTATAAATCTTTTTAATTTATCCATAATTGTTATTGCATCTTCTTTTTTATCTGCACATACTCCTATATAGAATTTTATCTTTGGTTCTGTTCCTGAAGGTCTAACAGCAAGCCAACTATCATTTTCAAGTTCATAATACATAACATTTGATTTTTGTTCTTCTATTTTTTCATAATCTCTTGTTTTTAATACTTTTACACCTTCTATTTCTGTTATAACAGTATTTCTTAAGCTATCCATTTTTTCTTTTATTTTTTCTTTACCTTCTATACCTTTTAATACTATTGATTCTCCTTTTTCAATATAATATCCATATTTATCATATATATCTTCTAGTACATCAAATAAGTCCTTATTTTGCTTACTATAATATGCAACTATTTCAAGCATTAACATTGATGCTACAACACCGATCTTTATCTCTTGCATGATCACCATATAGATATCCGAAACTTTCTTCAAACCCAAATAAGAATTCTTCTTTTAGATCTTTTGAAGCACTACATAAGTTTTTAAATCCTGTTAATGTTTCATAACATTTTATTCCATATGTATCTGCTATTTTTTTTGTTAAGTTTGTTGATACAATACTTGTTGATATATAATAATTATCTTTTAACATATTTTTTTCTTTCATTTGACTTAATATATATTCAAGCATTATAACACCTATTTGATTACCTGTAAGAGGTTTAAATTTACCATCTTTTCTTATTAATATTCCGTAATCTATCACAATCTGGATCTGTTCCTATACAAATATCTGCTTTCTTTTCATCTGCAAGTTTCAAAGCCATTTCAAATGCTTCTACATTTTCTGGGTTTGGAGATTTTACTGTACCAAATACTCCATCTACAACTTGTTGTTCTTTTACTGGTATTATATTTTCATATCCAAGTTCTTTAAGAAGTCTATTTACAACTAAATCTCCTGTTCCATGAAGTGGTGTATATACAACCTTTATCTTCTTCTTTACATCTTCTATCTCTTTATCATTTAATATCCTTGTTTTTAATATATCTATATATCTTCTTTCTTGTTTTTCTCCTACAATTTCAAGTAATGAATTTTCACCATTAATCATATTATTAAACTCTTCTTCCGAAATCTTCTTAACACCATTAAAAATATTAGTATTATTGATATTTTCCATAACTTCATCTGCAACCTTTTTACCTATTTGAAGTCCTGTTTCATCAAACACCTTATACCCATTATATTCTTTAGGGTTATGACTTGCTGTTATCATTATTCCCATAAATGCATTTAAATCTCTTGTTGAAAAAGATAATACAGGTACCGGTCTATATCTATCAAATAAGTATACTTTTATACCATTTGCAATTAATACCCTTGCTGTTGCTTCTGCAAACTTCCTAGAATTATTTCTTGTATCATAAAGTATTACAACACCTCTTTTTTCCATTCCTCTTTTTAAAATATATTGTGAAATAGCTTGTGTTGCTCTAGATACTGTATATATATTCATTCTATTTTTTCCAAGTTCCATAACTCCACGTAACCCTGCTGTACCAAATTCTAGATCCATATAATATCTATCTATTATTTCTTTATCAGATAAACCTTCAAGTTCAGCTTTTTCGCCATCACTAACATTTTTTATCCAATATTCATTTATTTTTTTTAATTCATTTATATCAACATCTTCCATAATATTCTCCTTTATTTATTTTATTCTTATACTCAAATTATATTTAATACAAAACCTATAGTCAAATACAAAAAAATAGCCTTAAACAATTATGTTTAAGACTATTTTATAATTAGATGTTATATTCTAGATTCTTTCTCTCTTTTTTAGCTTTTGCTTCTTGCATTCTTATGTATCTTAAATACAGCAAAGCTGCAGAGTCTAATGAGTCTTTTCCTTCCTTATTTTTAATAGGAGCAAACTCCTCTTCCCTCTTCACTCTGATAACTTTGTACTTTTCTGCATATTTGAATGCATCAAAAAGTAGTGTTTCTCTCTTTATATATTCTTGCCCCCATTTTCTTTTATAAGCATTGTGCATAGGCAGTTCTATCTTAGAAACCTTTTTAAGGAAATCAACACTAATGATTTGAGTCATTATGTTTGCCTCCTTCAAATACAAAGTACCATCACTATCTCGTCTCTCTGTTAGCTCTTCGCCTACTTCATTATACTCTAAAACTTCTAATCGATTATTTCTTTCTATAAACAATCCTACTTTTTCTTCTGGTTCAGTCTTTTCTACTGATTTAACTGCCAATTCGAGTCCATTTGAAGCAACTAATCCAATAAAATCATAATCTAATGGTTTCTCTAGGATGTTATCTACATTTGTAATGTAGATATATTTTAAATTAAAGTTCTCAATTTTTTCTCTAACCTCTGGCTTCATGAGAGCTTTGTAAACTCCACCATGACCTGAAGAGCCTTTTTTAATTTTTCCATCAATTTTTAACTTCTCTCCATTGTATTTAAGAAGCGGTAGTTCTTCCTGTTCAAAAGTGATTATCAATTCTTTGGAATATCCTATTTCTTTTAACTGTTTTTCCTGTGAAATTAGAAATTCCTCTGTTTCATCAATATTTTCCCGCGAACACATTATAAAAATAGGAACATTTGTCCCTTTTAATTGTTCTATATGGAACTTGAATATCTCTTGTAGTTTATCACCTGTATTGACTGGGCAGCATCCTTTTGGCCCATTAAACTCTAGCCGAGTTCCTTGGCCTCCTGCCAGAATACAAACACCATATCTACCATTTTCAACTACTTCCATACCTTTTTGTACATAGGCACCTGTCAATCTCTCTGCTTGAATACTTTTAATCATTTTTTCCTCCTCTGTAATCCTTAATTATGGATTACATCTACAAATTTTTTACATACATATAATAACATATTTTTAGTTAATTGTCAACTTATGTAAACTCATTTGTTTTGTATTTAAAGTACAACATTATTCTAAAAAAATATCAAAGCCAAAAATAACTTTGATATCTTTTATTACATATTATTTTTATTTACTATTTATTCTTCTTACGAAGATATCTAAGGTACATAAGTGTAGCAGAATCTGGTGAGTCTTTACCTTCTGCACCTTTAATAGGAGCAAATTCGTCTATTCTATCTACTCTAAATACCTCAAATGTATCTGCTTTAGGGAATGCATCAAATATGAATCTTTCACGTTTTATAAACTCATATCCGTCTTTACTCTTATATTGTTCATGATATGGTAAATTCATATTTGCAACTTTTTTTATAAACTTCCAGTCTACTATTTGACTCATTATATTTGATTCATTTAAATATAATCCGTCTTGATCTCTCTTATTACTTAATTCTACAGATATTTCTGTATATTCTATAACCTCTAATTTGTCTTCTTCATTTTTTACAAAAAGTCCTACTTTTTCATTTGGTTCTACCTTTTCAACACTTTTAACTGCAAGTTCTAGATCTTTTGATTTTCCAATAAAATCATAATCAAGTAGGTTTGATAATATATTATCTACATTTGTAATTAAAAACTTTTCTATTCCGAAGTTTTTCTACTAATTCTTTTTGATTCATCATTGCTTCATATACAGCTCCGATGTCCACTTGATGCTCTTTTTACCTTACCTTTTACCTTTAAAGATGTAACACCATCTAATTGCAATAATGGTAAATCACTTTGTATGAAAAAGTGAATCAATTCTTTCTTATGTCCAAAATAATTATTTTCTTCAAAAAATCTTTTTGTCTCTTCTATATTTTCATTTGAACACATTATAAATACATTAACATTTTTCTTATTTAAACTTCTTATATGTATTTCAAATATAGACATTTTTTTATCACCTAAATCTAATATATATGTTCCTTTAGGTCCTGTATGCCCGAAGTCTACTTCCGTTGTCCTCCTGCAAGTATTATGACAGCATATTTCCCTTCTTTTACCATTTTCTTTCCAAGATCAATATTACTACCATCTAATTTTTTAGATTCTATTTTCTTCATTATGCCTCTTTTCCAGTAACATTAATGATATAGTTACCACACTTTTTATTATAATTTATATTCTAATTTCTTATTTCATCTTATCTTTTGTATAATCCATAAATTAATATATTATTAATTTATGATTGTTTTAGCTTATTATAACATATTAGATTTATTTTTGTTATGTATTTTAAATATTACTTATCCATTACCTCAGATATTCGTATATCTGCAATAATTGGAACCTGAAGTACTGCTGCTTTCTCCATCTCTTCTTTTAATATATTTGCTATCTTGTCTTTTATATTATCATTACATTCAACAATTATTTCATCATGTACTTGTAATAATATTTTAGCATCTAGTTTTTCCTTTTTTATTCTTTCTTCTATTTTTACCATAGCAATCTTAGTTATATCTGCCGCTGTTCCTTGTATTGGTGCATTCATTGCTATTCTTTTAGCTTGTTCTCTTATTATATAGTTTTGTGATTTAATATTTTGTACATATCTTCTTCTTCCAAATTTTGTTTCTACATATCCTTTTTCTACTGCTATATTTTTAGTATTATCCATATATTCTTTTATCTTTGGATATTTTTTTAAATAATCTTCTATATATTTTTTTGCTTCTTTTACTGTTATTCCAACATTTTCTGATAGTCCAAAATCACTTATTCCATATATTATTCCAAAATTTACTGCTTTTGCATATCTTCTATATGTATCTGTAACTTCTTCTAGTGGAATATTAAATATTGTACTTGCTGTTGTTCTATGTATATCCTTATTTTCTCTAAATGCTTGTATCATCTTTTCATCACCGAGACATATCTGCTAAAACTCTAAGTTCTATTTGAGAATAATCTGCACTTACAAAAACATTTCCTTTTTCTGCTTTAAAACATTTTCTTATTATTTTTCCTTCTTCTTTTCTTGCAGGAATATTTTGCATATTAGGTTCTGTAGAACTTATTCTACCTGTTGCTGTAACTGTTTGATTAAAATTTGAATGTATTCTATTTGTTTTTTCATTTATTTCATATATAAGTCCGTCAACATATGTACTTATAAGTTTACTGATTTCTCTATATTCTAATATATATGATATTATTTCATGTTTATCTTCAAGTTTTTTTAATGTATCTACATCTGTAGAATATCCTGTTTTTGTTTTTCTAATGATTGGTAATCCTAGTTTTTCAAAAAGTAATACTCCTATTTGTTGTACTGAATTTATATTTATTTCTTCTTCTGAATATTTTTCTATATTTTTTTGTAATTCTTGTTTTCTCTCTTCAAATACTTGTCCTGCTTTTAAAAGTTCTTCTTTATCTAAATATATTCCATAATATTGCATCTTAGCAAATAATGTTACACATGGAAGTTCAATATCATAATATAGTTTATACATATCTTC
>CALIMU010000036.1 GCA_938045355.1 uncultured Clostridium sp.
TCTATTTTTTCAACAAATTATACTTTTATTCAATTTAAAATTCATTATTTTAATATTCTTATTTAAAACATTTAGCAAATCATTTCTATATATGTTATAATTAAAATGTTATAAACTAATGTTTAACAACGTTTAACAATATTTAACCATATTGTATATAACTTAATATAATATAATATATAAAATGAAAGGATAAATATGTATTTAATTGTCGGACTTCGGGAATCCTGGTAAACAGTATGAAAGAACAAGGCATAACATGGGGTATGATGTTATAGACATGTTCAGTAATAATTTAAATCTAAATTTTTCATCTAAGAGTACAGGTGAATATATAAAATGTAAGATAGAGAAAAAAGATGTAATATTACTAAAACCCACTACTTTTATGAATCTATCTGGAAAAGCACTTTTAGAATTCATCAATTTTTTCAAAATTGACAAAAACAAAATTATTGTCATATATGATGATAAAGATTTAGATGTTGGTACAATTAGAATAAGGAAAAATGGCTCAAATGGTGGGCATAATGGTATTAAAAGTATAGAACAAGTAACTAATCAATTTATCAGAATACGAATAGGTATTGGAAAACCTAAATTTAAAGATGATATGATAAACCATGTAATAGCAAGAGTTTCAAACACTGAATATGATGAACTAAGAAAAGGAATTATAAAAGGATATAATTCAGTAATAGATATTTTAAAATATGGTGTAGATATTGCAATGAATAAAAATAATATAAATATTAACAAAATTAATAATAAAAAAGAAAAGAGGAAAAATAAAATGGATAAAATATATATAACTGGTCATAAAAATCCAGATACAGATACAATTATGTCTGCAATTGTTGCAGAATACTTATACACACATTTAGGATATAATGTAGAAGCAATTAAACAAGGTGATTTAAATCCTGAAACAAAATTTGCTATAGAAAAAACAGGACTCAGAATTCCAAATACAATAACTAAACTTTCAAAAGATTCTAAAGTTATTCTTGTAGATCACAATAACCCAATGGAAAGTTTAGAAAATATAAAAGAATTAAATATCATAAATATTATAGATCATCATGCTATAAAACTTGATTTAGGAAATCCTACATATATAAGAACAGAACCTGTTGGATGTACTGCTACAATATTATTTAAAATGTTTAGAGAAAATTCAGTAGAAATCCCTAAAAATATTGCACTTGCTATGCTTTCTGCAATTATATCAGACTCATTATTATTCAAATCACCAACATGTACTGATGAAGACAGAAAAGTTGCAGCAGAACTAGAAAAGATTGCAGATATAAACAAAGAAGAATATGGTATGGAAATGCTTAAAGCAGGTACAGATCTTTCTTCATATAGCATAGAAGAAATACTTAATATTGATAGAAAAACTGCTATATATGGAAATTATAAAGCAAGTATAGACCAAGTTATGACAGCAGATGTAGAAGAAACATTAAAATTAAAAGAAGAATTAGAAAAAGGAATGCAAAAAATAATTGAAGAAGAAAATCTTGATTTATTCATGTTATTAATAACAGATATTATAAATAGTGATTCTACAGTAATTACATTAGGAAATAAAATAGGTGCTGTAGAAAAAGGATATAATGTAACTCTTAATAATAATATGGCTGTTCTTAAAGGTGTTGTGTCTAGAAAAAAACAAGTTGTTCCAATTATAACAGATATGCTAAAATAAGTAATAATTAATTAGAAATAAATAATAAACATTAAAATAGCAATTTGAAACTTATTCAAATTGCTATTTTTTATTTTTCTATATTTTCTTGATTTCCCTTTCTTGTAAAATAAAGGAAAAGTTCTTTTTGCATTTTTTTATTTCCTTATTATCCTAAATTTATTCTTTGTTTTTGAATGTTTACAGATTTTTTTGAATTCACAAAAATCACATGGTATTTCCTTTTTATTACCTGAATAATACTTATATGGATATATATCCACATTTCCTCCGAAGTATATTTCTAGATATTTCTTTTATTTTTTCAAATACTTTTTCTCTTATATCTTCATATTCTTCTTTTTCTAAAATATTTTTTATCTTAGATTTACTTATTATATCATCTTTTGTTTTTTCTATATCAATAACTTCAGATTTAACTTTTCCTTCTGTTTCCAAATTAGCATCATGAATATATAATT
This sequence comes from uncultured Clostridium sp., assembly GCA_938045355.1. The sequence continues at coordinate 2,176 of CALIMU010000036.1, forward strand.
CTTCTTTATCTTCTAAAGTATCTATTATAAGTTTTCCGTTCATTTTTAAATCTTGTTTAGCTTTTTTAATTATTTCTAAATTATCCAATCTTCCTTTTTTACTTTCAAGTCCATATAATAATCTCTTATACAACATTGCAGTTGGTTTTAAATTAAGCTTTTCTTCTATTACACTTAAATATGTTATTAATTGTAATGACAGACCATTTATAACTTTAGGTATTTCTATTGTTTTATCTGATGATTTATAATCAATAATCCTAAATTCTGACATATCTGTAATATCTATTCTATCTATTGCTCCTTCTAAATAAACTTTAGACTTTCCATCCAAATCATATACTATATTTCCATAATCTCTTTGTCCACTTCCAAATGTAGCTTCATTTTTTAGAATCTTAAATTTACTTAACCTTATGCCTTCATTTATGTCTAAACATATTTTATTCATTTCTTTTTCAATTTTATTTAATACAATTTCATTATTTTTCTTAAATCCAAATTCTTTGAATTGTTCTTTTTTTCTTACAATTTCTATACTTTTATTTACTATTTTTTCAATTGTACTAATATATCTTTCTATATTTATTTCTAGATCTTGATTTTCTTTAAAAATTAATTCTTCTTTTAAAGAATATATACTTTTCTTTGGTAATCCTTCTTCTGTTATTTTTTCATTAATATTGTTTTCTTTTATATAATCAAATGTCTCTTTTATAACTTCATGTAAAAATGTACCAATACTTGCAAAATAATTACTTGATTGACTAGACCTATCTTTAATATTTAATCCATATCTCAAATGATATGAAAATGGACATTCTGCATATTTTTCTAATCTACTTATACTTGTATGAATATTTCCACCTAAATATATTTTATCTAATAGTTCTTTTTCAATCTTATTTGGCTTGTTTGTATTATTTTTAAAATATTGTAATGAATCTTCTTCTAATATATTAAAAATACCATTTAGATATTTATAATATATATTATAGTCGCTCTTTTCTTTTCCTTCTATTGAAAAATCTTTCTCATTTTCAATAATCTTAATAGATTTTTGTATTTCATCCATCAAAAATTTCTTTGTAAAATATGCTTTTTTTACTCTATTTATAATATCTTCTTTATATTTATCATCATCATATTTATAATCTGATTCTAAATTATTTCTATCTTTAATATTAAAACTTTTTTCAATATTTTTAGTATATATACTTGGTAATATTTCTTTTCCTTCATTATCTTTATCTGTATATGTTATTATAAGCTTTTCTTCTGGACTTGTGATTGAGATATATGCTTCAATTTCTTCTTTATTTTCAATATCTTCTTCTAAACTTGCAATTTGTATATTATTTTCTATAAGCTTTTCTTTTTCAGAATTTGTAAGTAACTCTTTTTTTTCTATAACCTTAGGAAAATTCATTTCATCTGCACTTAAAATATATGTAATTTTCGAATTAATAGTATTATCTGTTGTTATAATATTCAATTCATCTTTTTCTTTAATCCTATAATTATTTTGCTCTGTTAAAATCATCTCAAAATATTTAATATATTCTTCTAATGTACATTCTTCAAGATATGATAATCTATCTAATATTTCATTTAATTTTATAACTTGTGATATAATTTCATCTCTATCACCATTTTCATTATATATTTTTGATATAATTTCATTTTTTTCTAAATATTCAAATATATTTTTAGAAATATCATATCCATTTTCTCCAGATATTTCTTTTTTTAACATAT
>CALIMU010000037.1 GCA_938045355.1 uncultured Clostridium sp.
ATGATCTTACTCATGAATGGCGTAGAACTCATCATATTGAGGATTTTGACCAAATTGATTCTCGCGCTTATTTAGTACACTCTTGGATGAAATATCCTAAATTTGGACATGCATCGGCTACAGATTATGCAGCTCGAATGGTGCGTTATGGGATGCTTACACGCGAAGAAGCGTTCAAATTAGTAGAAAAGCATGACCATGCACTAGACCCTCTTTCTGTCCGTGATTTCTGTGATTTCTTAGGATACTCTGAAACTGAATTTTGGGAGATTATTGATAAGTTATATAATCCTGATTTATTTGAAAAAAATAAATTAGGTAGATGGGTGTTGAAAAAATAATAAGAATGTGATTATTTATATTTTAAGATAGAGTATGGGAGAGAAAATAAACAATAGATTGCATAATTTAGACTATCTAAGAGGATTAGCTGCTTTTGGAATCATGATTTATCATTATTGTTCTTGGGAATTTGGAGATTTTACTTCTGATACTATTATGGAGCGTATTGGAATATATGGTGTTGCCATCTTCTATGTATTAAGTGGTCTCACTCTTTTTCATGTCTATTTTGAGAAACTCAATTTTTCAAAGGAATCTATATTTTCTTTTTTTAAAAATTCATATATTTCTTCATCATTACTACCTGGATCTATTATTATCCCTATTTTCTTTTTATTTTTATTGTTTCCCTGATCATTTACTATTTCTTCAAAATAGCAAATATAGGTATTTTCTTTTACTCCAAAACTTTTAGGTGTTACCAAATATTTATATATTCTACATATATATTCTTTTTGTTCTTCCCTATTTTCATCTTTTTCTTTTATTATAGTATTTTCATATACTTTTTTAATATCATGTATCATATATATACCTTCTTTTTATTTATTAATTATCTTATTCTTTATCCTCTTTTTCTGCTTATTTCTAGAACATTTTCTACTGATTTTAAAGAATTCATAATCTTATTTAATTCTTCATGATCTTTTACAACAATTTTCACTTTTATAACTGCAAGTTTTGCCTTATTTACATTTGCTTCTACACCTAATAATGATGATTTTGATTTTTCTATTACCTGTATTATATTTTTCAATACATCATTTGTATTTACAGCCAAAACTTCTATCCCTACAGTATAATTTTCAGTTACATTATCATTCCAATATACATCTATTAATCTATTATGTTCTTGCATAAGTTTTGTAACATTTAAACAATTTGTTCTATGTACAGATATTCCATTTCCTTGTGTAATATATCCGGATTATCTCATCTCCTGGAACTGGATTACAACATTTCGCTGTTTTTATAAGTAGATTATCAAGTCCTTTAACATATAATCCTTTTCCATTTCCTTTGTTTGAAACTTTCTTTTCTTCTTTTTCTCCATTTTTTTCAATGTCTTTTATTTTCTTTTCAAACTCTTCTTCTTCATTTGCTTTTTTATACATTGAAAGAAGTCTTCCTATAATCTTATTAACACCAATTGTACCAAATCCAATTGCTGCATATAGGTCTTCTAGTTTTGAATATGCATATTTATCTCTAAGTTCATCTAAATATTCTGGTTGTAATATTTCAAATGGTTTATATCCGAAGTTTTTTTATTTCTTTTTCTAATGTTTCTTTTCCTTTTTCAACATTTTCTTCTTTCTTTTCTTTTTTGAAATATCTTGTTATTCTTGCTTTTGCAGTAGGTGTTATAACAACTTTAAGCCAATCTTTACTTGGTCCTTTTGATCCTTCTGATGTTATTATTTGAACAATATCTCCGATTTTTTAATCTTGTTGTTATAGGAACCATATTAGAATTTATTCTTGCACCTATAAGCTTATTACCTATTTCTTCATGTATCATATATGCAAAATCTATTGTTGTTGCACCTTTTGGAAGTACTTTTATTTCACCTTTTGGTGTAAATACATATACTTCATCTTCAAAAAATTCAGTTTTTAAAGCTTCCATAAATTGTTCTGGATCTTTTGTTTGTTCTTGCCACTCTATTGTTTCTCTAATCCATGCAAGTTTATCATCTGTTACAGATACTACTGCTTTTTTTCCCTTATAGTTTGCTTCCTTATATGCCCAGTGTGCTGCAATACCAAATTCTGCGACTCTATGCATTTCTTCTGTTCTTATTTGAACTTCAAAAGGCGGTTCTTTTGGTAGTATAAGAGTTGTATGTATTGATTGATACATATTCGATTTTGGAACTGCTATATAGTCTTTAAATCTCCCCATCATTGGTGTGAACTTTTCATGTAGAAGTCCTAAAATCCTATAACATGTTGCAACATCATTTACTATTATTCTAAGTGCAAATATATCATATACTTGATCTATTGTTACATTATCTCTTTTAAGTTTCTTATATATACTATATATATGTTTTGTTCTTCCTGTTATATCACATTTTATTCTTTCTTTTTTTAAATAAACTAATAGTTGTTTTTTTATATTATTTAAATATTCTTCTCTATGTTCTTTTCTTTTATTTAAATCCATTACAATCTTATTATATTCATCTGGAAGTAAATATTTAAATCCTAAATCTTCAAGCTCACTTTTTAATGTATATATTCCGAAGCCTATTTGCAAGTGGTGCATATATATCTAAAGTTTCTTTTGATTTTTCTATTTGTTTTTCTCTTCTCATAAACTCCATTGTTCTCATATTATGGATTCTATCTGCTATTTTTACAAGTATAACCCTTATATCTCTCCCCATTGCAAGAAACATTTTCCTATAGTTTTCTATTTGTGCTTCTTCTTTTGTTGTATATTTAAGTTTACCTAATTTTGTAACCCCATCAACTATTATTGCTACTTCTTCACCAAATTCTGATTTAATATCTTCATATGTAACTTCTGTATCTTCTATTACATCATGTAAAAGTGCTGCACATATTGTATTATCATCTAAGCTTAAAGCTGCTAAAATATATGCAACATTAAGTGGATGTATTATATATTTTTCACCAGATAATCTTTTTTGATTTTCATGTGCTTTTTCTGCAAAATCATATGCTCTTCTTATTTTTCTTAAATCAGATTTTCTATTCATTTTCTTTTGAAGATCTAACAATTCTTTTACATCATATATTGTCTTATAATTTGCCATATTCCCTCCTTTCACTTTTTAAATTTTTTCTATATCTACTATTTCAAGATTTATACTTCTTTTTCCGATTAAATTCATTTATCTTAGGTTTTGCTACAATATATATATTATCACCTATTTTAATATTTTTCCCCTTTTCTTTATCAAAACATATCCCTACTAAAGATATATTTTTTCTTACTAAGTCTATATCTATATCTTGTGATAATATATATCTATCTACTTTATCATATTCTTTTTTATCACAAACTCTTACGTTTTTAAACATAAATGCTGGATATGGATTTTTTTCTCCAAATGGTTCCAATTTTAAAAGTATTTCTATAAGTTCAAGTTTTAATTGTTTAAAACTAAGTACCATATCATATTCTACAATCTCTTGTGCTTCTTCCAAAATTTCAGATTCAATCATTTCTTTTAATTTAGCTATATTTTCTTTTGAGACACTTAAACCTACTGCATTTTTATGTCCTCCAAATGCAATACACATATCCTTATACTTATCAACAATATTAAACAAATCATGATACTTACTTCTTCCAGAACCTTTGTATATTCCGTTCTTCTGTTTCTGATAATACTATTGCAGGTCTTGAATATTTTTCTACTAGTTTTGCTGCAACAATTCCAACTATACCCTCATTATACTTACCATATACAACTATAGGGGTATTTAAATTTTCATTACCTTTTTCTAAATTTTCATCATCTATCTTTCTTGTTATTTCACCAATATAGTCTATAACCAGCTGTTTACGTTTTTCATTTAATTTTTCTAATTCTTTTAAAAGCTCTTCTGAATTTTCTGGTATTTTTTCTGTTAATAATTCTATTCCTGTTTCTTGTCCGAAGTCTTCCGAGATGCATTTAACATTGGTACTATTTTAAATGCAATATCTTGTGCATTATCCACATTATACTTGTTTAAAAGTGTATAAATACCTGCTTTTAACTCATTATTATCACTTAATTTATTTTTTAATAATTCTATACCATGTGAAACAATAATCCTATTTTCATCTACTATTGGCATTACATCTGCTATTGTACCAATAGCTGCAAGTACCACATATTTCATATAATCTTCTTCAGAAAGTCCGAAGTTCTGTTGCTATTGCTTCTACTAATTTAAATGCGACAAAACATCCTGCAATATCTTTAAAACCATCTATCTCAATATCTTTTCTTTTTAAATCTACAACTGCTACTGCTTCTGGAAGTTCTTCTTGCATTTCATGATGGTCTGTTATTATCATATCTAGTCCAATACTTTTTGCAAATTTTGCTTCTTCTATTGCAGTTATACCAGTATCCACAGTTATAACAAGACTATATCCAATATTTTTAAACTCTTCTAATATATTCTTTTTTACACCATATCCTTCTTTAATCCTATTTGGAATATAGTATGAAACTTCTATATCTTGTTCTTCTAAAAAGCTTTTCAATATTGTTGTTGCTGTTATTCCATCTGCATCATAATCTCCGGTATACTAATACTTTTTCTCCATTATCTAGAGCATCTAATATTCTATCAACAGCCTTTCCCATATCTGGTAATTCAAAAGGATTTCTTAAATTTGTAGTATCAGGATGTAATATTTCTTGTATATCAAAATCTTGTCCATTTTTTTCAAAATATTCGTTAAACCTATTTAATGCTATTGCAGATAATATTAAGCTTTCGCCAGATTCTAATGCTATTTTACTTGCTTTTTCTTTATCTACTTTTCTTGCCTTCCAAATTTTTTTCAATATTACTCTCCTTTTATCTTTAAGCCGTTTCCATATATTATACACTTAATTTCTTACTTTTTCTATTCTTATACCTAAAACTCCATACTCTTTTTGCTTTTCTTTCGTATAGAATTTTTCAAGTTCTTCTAATAGTTCTGATTTTTCCATAGATTTATCTGCAAGTCTATCTATTCCAAAGTCTTGAAATAATCCATCAAAATTTTCATATCTAAAAAGTCCTACAACTTTTACCTTAAAACTTTCATTTAATTCTGGTTCTTTTTTAAATATTATAGTATCACCAATATTAATCTTTTGTCTTTTTTCATCATGAAGTCTAATTTCAATATCTTTAGTACCACCTAAAATATATTTATAATATCTTGGTTGTAATTTTAATTCATGTTCCATATTTACCTCACTAATTAACATATATTATATATTTTACCATATTTTTATACTTATTTTAATTTTTTTTGAATATTTTTTAACTTTTTAAAATTATTTCATTGACAAATCAGTAATCAAATACTATAATTTAATTATTGATTGTCGGGTCAGTAGCTCAGCTGGATAGAGCACAGGCCTTCTAAGCCTGGGGTCAGGGGTTCGAATCCCTTCTGGCTCACCAACAATTAAAAAAGAACAACCTTAGGAATAAGGTTTTTTTCTTTTACTCAAACTTTTATACATAATCAAAAAGGAACTACTTTTGAATTAATCAAAAATAGTTCCTCATTTTAATATTTACTTATTTTTTAGCTTTTCTAAAATATAGTACATAGCTACACTTGCCGCTGTTGAAACATTAATTGAATTACACATTCCATATATAGGTAAATGTATAGAATAATCTGCTATATCAATAATTTCTTTAGAAACTCCATCATATTCTCTACCTAATACTAAACACACCCCTTTTTCTTTATTTGGTATATATTTAGTATAATCTATACTTTTATCTGTTATTTCTAAAGCTACTATCTCTACTCCTTCTTCTTTTAATTTCTTTACTATATCTAAAGTATTTTCTACATACTCATATGGTACCCATTTTTCTGCACCTATAGATGTTTTTTTAATCTTAACATTTGGCGGCATGCATGTTGTTCCACATAAATATACCTTTTTAGCTAAAATAGCATCTGCCAATCTAAATACTGTCCCTATATTATAATGTACTTTAAAATTATCTAGAACAATATATATATTATTCCTTTCGATATTTTTAAACTCTTCCTTCTTGATTTTTTTATTTCTCAATTCTTCTCTTGTTAATTGATGTTCCATAACTTAAGGCCTCCAATTAAATTTATATAATTAATATAATTTGAATCTACTATCTTTCTTCTCTTCCTTCACTTTTATCTTTTTCATTATACATTTGACTATATCTGTCATTTATTCCTGTTTCCTCGTTTATATTCCTAACACTGCCTTCTCTTATCTTTCCTGCAATAAATTTCATTCCTTCTTCTTTATTCTTAAATGTTATTGCTTTCATTCCAATTCTTTGACTATATTTATCACATAAAATTGTATGATTTTCTAAGATGTTTGTTACATCTCTAACCTCTTCTACTTTCCTTACTTGATTATTATCAGATATATCAACTTCTGTATCAGAAATCCATTCATCTGAAAATTCAAAAACAGGCTCATTAGTTGTTTTATCAATAGTAAAATTACATACTGGTTCAAACCTTTCTGGACTTATATGATAAATATAATTTGGTTCTTTTAACATAGCACGTTTCTTTCCTTCTGAATCTTTTACTATTTCAATATTATTATTTCCATATATATATTCAGAATCTCCTAGCTTAACAAGTTCACCATCTTTCCATGCAATATATGGATTTTTTCCATCTATTGATGTAGAAGAAGCAAATACTGCATCAACTCTTTCAGTCTCATACATATTAAGTGCATCTATTGATTTTCTTAATACTCCTCCTTCTAACTCTTTTGGTGAAATACTTGTTATATGTGTTAGATCAATATTATTATCAACAAATATTCTTTTAATTTTTTTACCATATTCTGTTCTTAAATCAAATATTTTCTTCGCTTCATCATTCAAATTAATATCATCATTATCTCTACCTTTATTTTGATATCTTTTTTCTAAAAAACTTATTGCATTGTTTATATCTTTTTTATCAAAATCTTGTAATTTTCTTGAATATTCTTCACCTATTAGCCTTATTTTATCTCTATATGTATAATTTTTACTTTTTTCTTTCCAATTATCTAATAATAATTTTGTTTCTGGATGTTCAACAATCACTTTACTATATGCATGACTTTTAATTATATCTTCAATTATTTCTTCTGGAGTCTTTGTTGTACTTTTCATATATAATGTATCTAGCTTTTCATTAACTATATCTTCTATATTTCCAAACACTTTTTTGGGTGTATCATATGTAGTATGATATTTTTCATAATTTTCTTTTGAAACATTTGTAAGCATAGGTAATTGATTTCTTTTAAATATTTTATTAAATATTTTCATAAATATTTCTTTTATTCTTGACATCCATATCCTCCATCTTAATATGTATTACTTTAATTCTATCATGCCAACATAATTTATTACATATCTTTTATAACTTTTTCAACTATCCTTATATCCCTAACTACTACAAACTTTGTCCTATATACATTATCATATTTAGAACCTTTTAAGTTTTCTATACATGTTTTCATCTTTTCTAAAGCTTCTTTTTTGTCTAACCATAAATATTCCAGACCTTCTTCTTTTTCTTGTTCTGTTAAATTATTACTTTCTAATTTTTCTTTAACTTTTGCTATATATACTTTTGAAATTTGTTTAAAATTATCATTAATATGATCTTCTTCTATATCAAAAAGATATTCTACATTTTCTATCATGCATCCTATTTCTTCAATACATTCTCTTTTAAATGCTTCTTTAAAATCTTCTCCTTTATCTACTCCACCACCTGGTAGCTTATATTCATTTTTATTTTTTTTGTATATTACTGCTATTTTACCATCTTTTCCTTCAACTATTCCTCTTGCTCCATATCTTATAGTCATATTATTATTATCTTTAGAATAGAATTCTGTTTCTTTACCTTCTAAAACTTCTAATCCTAAATCTCTTTCTGTTATAATTTCATTTTTCATAATTTCCTCCTTCTAAATTTTATTCTTTTTCTAATATTGGGTCTATTCTTTTAAAAATCTCATTAACTTCTCTTTCTATTCTTGCTGTATCTTTTTTAAGTGCATCTACAGCTCTACCTATTTCTTTTATTTCTTCAAGTTCTTTTTTAGTTATCATAATTTATTATCCTCCCTATACCATTTCTAAAATCTAAAATTTTTACCTTATCATTTAGACTTTTTAATTTTTTATCTATTGACCTCTTAATTTTTCGTTGAACCTTTCTATTTTCATTAACTTCCTGTAACTTCATATTTAATTCTATCAGAGTATTCTTAATAATTTCATACTCCATTTTGTCTTCTTTAGTCATCTCTTTTCTCCTTGCTATAACTTTATTTCAAACATTATAGCATATATGTCAAGATACTCTTATAATTATATTATATATCAAAAATCACTCTATTATAATATTTAGAGTGATTTTATTATTATTTTTTATACATTAATTATTTGTATTAAACTAAATTATCTAATGCTTCTATTCTTTCTTCTATAGTTGGATGTGAATCAAAAAGACCTGCTCTTTTTTTCTTCCTATTTTCTAAATCTGTTTCTTCTATGAATAATGATGAAACAATCTTTGATGATTCTTCCATAGGTACATTATCTCCTGATATTTTAAGAAGTGCACTTTTTAATCCATTTGGATTTCTAGTAATTTGAACTGCTCCAGCATCTGCCATAAACTCTCTTTTTCTAGAAATTGACATTTGGATTATTGTTCCAATAATTGGTAATAATATATAATATGCTAAAAGTACTAACATATATATTATTCCTGCATTATTACTTTCATCATCTCTATCTTTTCTAACTCCAAATCTTAATACCATTTCTAATAATAAGCTTATAATACCTATCATTCCTACAACTACTGCAGAAAGTCTAATATCATAATTTATTATATGTGAAAGCTCATGTGCCATTACACCTTCTATTTCAGTTCTATTTAATTTTTCTATTATACCTGTTGTAAGACATATTACACCATTTTTAGGTGAAAGCCCTGTAGCAAAAGCATTCATCTGTTCACTTTGCATTATGTATAAGTCTGGTACTTTCTCTATCTCCACACTTTTACAAAGATTTTCAAGTATATCCATTATTTCTTTTTCTTTTGGATTACTTGGATCTGCTTTTCTTGCACCTACAGATGCTATTACTGTTATATGTGACATTGAATATGTTATATATGTCATAACAATACTTATAATTAAAGATACAACAGTAAATGTTGTACCCATTTCATAATAATTTGATATTCCATATAGGATTAAAAATCCTACTATTCCAAATAATATAACAATAATCATTGAATTTCTTCTATTTTTCTTTATTTGTTCATAGTCTAAATATCTTTGCATATATTAAAACTCAACTTTCACTGCTTTTCTTTCTTCTTCTGATTCTACTTTTAAGAATTCTTTTCTTGTAAAATTAAACATTCCTGCAATTATATTTGATGGGAATATTTCTATCTTAACATTATATGTTCCTACAACTCTATTATAATATTCTCTTTGATATGCTATTTTATCTTCTGTATTTGTAAGTTCTGTCATTAAAGAACCCATTGTCTTATCTGCTTTTAATTCTGGATATGCTTCTACTTGAACCTTAAATGTACTCATTGCTTTATCAAATTGCTTAGTTGCTTCTATTTTTTGTTCTGGTGTTGTTGCTTCCATATATCCTGAACGAGCTTTTGCTATATTTGAGAAAACCTCTGATTCATGGCTCATATATTTTTTAGCTACTTCTACTAAATTTGGTATTAAATCATATCTTCTTTTTAATACAACATCTAAATCAGCAAATGCTGTATCTGCTTTAACAGACATAACTTTTAATCCGTTATATACTCCTATAACATAGAATACAAGTAATACCACTACTGCTATAATAATTAAAAATGCTGTCATATTCTTTCTCCTTTTTATTGTCTACTTTAAATTATATCTTTAGTACCCTTCCGAACTTAATCTATTTTTCATTTTCCTTCTTACTAACCTACTTTAAATATTTTTCTTATGTATCCAATAACTTTTGTATTTTATTTATAATATACTCTTTATCAAATA
>CALIMU010000038.1 GCA_938045355.1 uncultured Clostridium sp.
ATTAGTTATTCCTCCATCAACTATATTTATTTTTCCATTATTCTGTATAATATTATTGTTCCATTTGTTCATCATTAACTATACTTTTTTCTCCAGTAACTATATTTATTTTTCCATTATTCTGTATAATATTATTGTTATACGAATTTATTGTATCGTTCTTTTTAAATTCTATATTAGTATTATATTCACTCTTTTTCCCATTCCCTAAATATTTTAATAAAAATTTAATTTTATTCCAAATTTTTTTAATAAATTCCATACTATTATCTCCTTTTATGTAATGCTATTGTCTATAACCCTAGTATTATGAATTATATTCCTTTCATTTTCAGGTACTTCTACCTTAGAAATACTAAGTATTACTTCTGTTCTCTTCATATCCATCTTAACATATGATTCAATACCTACTTCTATAATATCTTCAGGTTTTACATATTTTTCTATCTTTTCCTTGTTTTCCTTACTTATTGGTATTAATCTATCTTTTGAATATAATACTAATTTTCTAGGTTTTCCTTTTTCTAATAGCTCTTCTTCTATAGCCTTTTCTTCTTCTGCAACAATTGCATCATATTCTACATTTGTTATATCTTTTATCTTTTCTTTAGACATTTCATTTTTAATCAAAATCTTTTGTTCACCAACTTTAATTACAAGTGATGCTGTCTTTTTACCTTTTTCCAGATATCCTGTTATTGTTGAATTTATAAAATCAACTTTTGTCTTGTCATTTAAGTTTTCTACATTTATTCCCATTTCTTTTAACTTAGTTTTTATTTCAGATAACCTATTCATAATATTAAAATTATCTGAATTCTTTTCTAAGTCTGGATTTACCATAATTACCTTTGTTGTTAATTTCATTTCTGCAAATTCATAAATATTACTTTCTTCATCATCTGCTCCAAGCATAATTATAGCATCTAAATATTGTAGATTATTCTTACCTAAATATTGTAATATCTTCGCCTTATTTTCTTTCTTTCCTGCACCTATTAATATCCCTCTTTCACCTATTTTTAATATTGATGAAAAATCATTATCAAGTGGTATAACTGTATAAGTAAAATCCTTTTTTTCTTCTACTACAACTGGATCTGCTGTTTCATCTGTGGGATTTGTACCAAATATATTCTTAAAATTTACATTTGATAAATTATCATTTTTAGGTATATTTATTTCTGTTTTAAATACATTTGATGCATTTGTTATACTATTTCTTAAATTTGCAGTTTCTTTTGGATATCCTGAAATTGCTATATTTGCTATAAGTGCAGCTTCTAATAATAATTTTAATGAACTCATATTTTCTCCTTATTCAAATTATATCTTAATTATATCAAATATGTATAAAAATAAAAGGACATATCTCAAAGAATATGTCCTTTTTAAAATATTATATGTTTTCTGATATATATTCTACTACATCTTTTACTGTAACAATCTTTTCAACATCTTCATCTGGTATTTCTATACCAAATTCTTCTTCTAATGCCATTATAAATTCTACTATATCTAAAGAATCTGCCCCTAAATCATCTAAAAATGATGAATCCATTCTTACACTTGCTTCATCTATCCCTAATTGTTCAACTATTACAGTTTTTACCTTTTCAAATATTTCTTCTGTTTCCATTTCAATCCTCCAATTCACTTTTCTTTTTCTAATATATTATACATATCAATTATGAAATACTATGTCAACACTTTTTTATAATTTTTTAGAATAAATATATCAATATATTATTTAATAAAATTTTTCCCTTATTTCTATGTATATCATTATAACAAAAATATACCCTGCTAAAGCAGAGTATATTTTTACCATATTTCTGTTCTTATTTCATGTATTTGAATCCCATCTTGTCTCAACACTATTCGTATAAGGATTGTTAAGTCTTTGTATTGAATTGCTAATATATTATAAGCTTCACCTGCTTTACCTATTAAAGTTGTATTCATCATTACATCTTCCAATGTAATACTTTCTTCATTGATATGATCATCAATTGCATTTTTCAGTTTTTTCGCTGTCATTAAATCCAACATTTTCTTTTCCTCCTTAAATAATTATTTATTGAGTTCTATCTCATATTGATCTTACTTATATAATACTTGGCTTATATAATAGTGTCAAGTAAATAAATATTCTTATTACAAATATTTTTATAATATAAAATTTACTTATTATATCTTTTTTGTACATACTCCAATTAATTATCATATAAAAAAATAAGCCGAAAAAAATCGACTTATTTAGATATCATGGAGCGGGTAGAGGGAATCGAACCCTCAACGTTGGGTCGGAAGCTCAAAATTTTACCATTAAACTATACCCGCAAATATTAAAGGATAAGATAATCTTACCCTGTTTGTTACATACCATATTTTTCTTTAAATTTATCTGCTCTACCACCTCTAGTAGTTGATTTAGCATTTCCTGACCAATATGGGTGGCAATTTGAACATATATCCACTTTCATATCTCCTTTTGCAGAGTGAGTTGTATATACTGTACCACATGCGCATGTAACTGTTACTTCTTTAAATTCTGGTTGTATTTCTTTGTTCATTTTATCTTCCTCTCTCTATTTTTTTATTCGAATAATTAATACCAATATATAATAACATAATAGTTTACTTTTATCAAGTAATTATTTTGCTTCTACATATTTGCCTTCTGAATCTAATTCTACTGTTTTTGATTTATTATTTAAATCAAGTAGTTTGTTTTTTATTTGTTCTTCTTTTATCTTATTTATTTCATCTTCTGTAAACACTTCTCTTGTTATTACTGAACTTAACTGTTTTATAAACGGCATAGCTAAATTAAGCTTAACAATTACATTCATCAAACATAATATAATTGTTATAGTTATAAGTATCTTCTTCCAATTTCTTGCTAGCATATATTTCCCTCTTCTTTTAATACTATATATGTTATATTACCATAAATATACTTATTTTACAATCTTCACTTTTTAATGTATAATTAAATTATGTAAAGTACTTAATAATTTAAAATATAATTATATTTAGGAGGAATTACTATGGAACACTTTTTATATGATATTTGCCTATTTCGGTGGGCAAGAATAGGTCCAATATATTTGGGCAATTTGCTTATGGTTTTGCTATTTTTCGGTGGACCAATAATCTTTTCTTGGCTCTACCAAAAAGGTTATAATATATTTGAAATAGCTATTTGGAGCTTCAAATATATTATTAAT
>CALIMU010000039.1 GCA_938045355.1 uncultured Clostridium sp.
TCTTCTTTTTGAATATATTCTATAATATTTAATATATCATCATTTACAACATTATTTTTGTATTCCTCACTATTTATTGTATTACCAAATATTTGATATGTTTTAAGTAAGAATACAGATTTTATTCTTTTAAGTTCTATTAGTTCTTTTTCTTCTAATTCTTCATCTACTTCTAAAATATAGTACAGCGTTGCAACTAAAAGTTTAAATATATTATATATTTCTTTTTCTTCTGTCTTATTATATCTTTGATCTATTGTATATTTTTCATCAACATATTTGTTTATATCTTTTAATATTTCTACTGCTAATTCTAACTTATTAAAATTAAGTCTTATATCATAAAAGTTTTCTTTTACTGATAGCTCATTTAAATGATAACTTTTACTTCCCTTATACAATATCATATTTGACATACACATAAGTTCTGTTCCTGCTAAAAAGCCATTATTCCCCTTATATGCACCTTTTGCAAATACTGTTATTTTACCTAAATTTGGGGTAAGTACTGTTAGAATCTTATCCCTATCTCCAAATCTTGTCTCTGTTATAATTATTCCTAATGTTTTAACTATTTTTTCACTCATTTCTTTTTAAATCTATTTAAGAACAGATCATTATCAAGCCAGTTTTTTCTTACTTTAACCCATATTTGAAGATTAACTTTTTTTTCTAACATTCTTTCTATATCTGCTCTTGCATAGCTTCCTATCCTTTTAAGCATTTCTCCATTTTTACCCACAATTATACCTTTGTGTGTGGATTTTTTTGTATATATTACTGTTTCTATATTAACTATATCTTCACCTTTTTTAGTTTTTCCTTCTTTAAAACTTTCTATTTCTACATATAGTCCATGTGGTATTTCTTGATTCAATAATTTTAATGCTTTTCCTCTTATAATTTCTTCACACATTTCTCTTACTGTTTGGTCTGTATATTCATCTTCTGAATAATATTTAGGACCATTTGGTAATAATTCTTCTATTCTTTTTAATATATCTGAAATACCTTCTCTTAACATTGCAGATACTGGAATTATATAGTCAAATTCTAATTCATCATTTAATTCTTTTATCTTTTCTATAATTAATTCTTTTTTTATTCTATCTATCTTGTTTATAATCCCTATTATATGTAAGTTCTTGTTTTTTTCTTTTGTTTCTTTAAGCTTTTTTAGAACATTATAATCAAATACACTTAAACTTTTCTTATTTCCTGCAACAACAAAAAGTACTATATTTGCATCTTTTATACTTGTTATTGCACTATCTATCATTACACTTGAAAGCTTACTATTTACCTTATGTATCCCTGGTGTGTCTATAAATATGATTTGTTTGTTTTTGTCTGTATATATCCCTTTTATATTATTTCTTGTTGTTTGTACTTTAGGTGATACAATTGCAAGTTTTTCTCCCATCAGTCCATTTAATAATGTTGATTTACCTGCATTTGTCTCTCCTACAATACTTACATATCCTGACTTAAATTCTCCCAAAAATTTTCTCCTTCAATATTTTATCTTCTTCTAGTAGTTGTTGATGTTGATGGTTTCTTGCTTGTTTCTTTTTTATTATTTACCACTTTTTCTTCTGTTTTTTCTGTTTCTGCTTGAGATCCTCCTGTAATTGTTATTTTTTCTTTTTCTGGCATTATCATTACATATGTATTTCCATCATTTAACTTAAGTTCATTGCCTTCTAAATCATAATATTTTGTAACATCATATCTTGATTCTTTTCTTGCTATAATTTTTTTAGCTTTACCATTTGTAATATAATATCCACTTAAAGCACCAACATTTTTAACATCTATTCTTCCCTTATTTTCACCATCTCTTAATTCTCTTGATGTTGTTTGTAGTATTATAAGATTTTTTATCTTATATTCTTCACCTGTTAATTCTTCTTTTGCTTGGATACCTTTAGCTCTCTTTATATATGTTTTTGATGTCTTATCATATATAAATTCATTCATATTTTTACTATGATATCCTGCTGTTATTTTTTCTGCTTCTACTACATCATTTTTTCCTGGAATATTTTCTAAATTTATTTCATCAACAGATAAATTTAATACTTTTTTAAAGTTTTGTTCTACTGCATATCCTAATTTTTTAGCTATATTTGTTAAATTTTCTATTGATGAATATGAATTATGTGGTGCAGTCTTCTTTTTATCTCTCCAATATTCATGATCATTTTGTTTGTTTCTTGGTCTTTGCGAGTCAAAAAGTTGTCCATTAATATCTGCAATTTTCATTGTTTTTAAATCACTTTCAGCTTGTGGACTTTGCCCTATATGTGCATATATTGCATTATGTTCAAGCACATAGTTTATAAAATAGTGTCTAGCACTACGGATTGGTCCGAACCTTATCTAAATCTTTCTTATCTTTAAATAATGCCATAAGCCTACTTTCTCCGTCCTTCTATTTCCATTTCATAAATCATATATGCACTATTTATCCCTGAATGTGGCCATGCAAACTTATTATTATCAAGCATTACTGCTATTGGTCTTGTTTTTGAATCTTCATCATATATTTTAATCCTTTTTTCAGGTTTCTTTTCTTCTTGTGTAACTGCTTGTTGTTCTTTTTTACCAAAAAACATATTTTTTAACATATCTCTATTTAAATATGCAAAACTTGCTCCTCCTATTATAGTAATACCCAAAACTCCTGCTACTATATATTTAAACTTTTTGTTATCATCTTTTTTATCATCTTCACTATATCTACTCATTATTCCTCCATAAGTTAAAATACACCACTTATACATACTATATTTTAATACATATAGTGTATACTTTTAATACTAATATGTCCAATATTTTTTATCTAATATTTCATTTTTATTTGCTAGTAGAAATTCCTTATCATCAAAGTTTTCAAGTATATCGAAAGGAATATTATTTTTAATAGAGTGAGAAATATTTATTATACTTGAATGCTCACTTTGCCTAAAAACTTTATTTAATTTAACAGTTGGAATTACTTGAGCATTAATTAAGTCGTTAAGGACATTTCCTGGAGCAATTGATGGTAATTGATCGTTGTCTCCAACTAAAAGAATTTTAGCATCAGGATTAATAATTTTAAGTAGATTATACATTAAAAATACATCAATCATACTAGTTTCATCGATTATAATTAATTCTGATTTTATCCTTTTTTCACTGACAAATTCCTCCATATTTTCATCTTCTGTTGTCCAACCTATAGCTTTATGTATAGTTGATGCATAAAGCCCAGTGCTTTCTGCCATACGTTTTGCAGCTTTACCGGTTGGAGCACATAGTGTCAATATACTTTTAGTTTCATCTTGAAGGTCTGCAAGGCTATAATTGTTAAGTTTTTGAAATACTTTTATTATTGCAAGGATAATTGTTGTCTTACCTGTCCCAGGACCTCCAGTTAGAATAGAAAAGTTATTAACTATAGAATTTTTAATCGCAGCTATTTGTACTATGTCATACTTAATTCCAAGTTCTTCTTCAATTTCACCAATATACTTATCTAAAAGTTCATCACTAATGTCTATAGAATTTGGTTTGTCAAGTCGGCGTTCTATATCATTGTATATTGCATATTCTGAATAATAAATTTCTGGAAGAAAGATTTTTTCTTCTAGTTCTACTAGTTTTCCTGTATCTAAACAATAGGTAAGAGCATTTAGTATATCTTCTTTATCTACTGCTGTATTACGTGATGAATATAGAACATTAAATGTATTATAAAGTAATGCATTTTTCATTATATATGTATTTCCAGTAGAAAAACAAAATGTATTTACCGTATAAATAAAACCATATAATATTCTTTCGCGATCGTTAGCTTCTATATTATTAATCTCAGCTATTTTGTCAACAGTTTTAAAATTAATACCTTTTATATCTTTAATAAGAGAATATGGATTTTCTGTTATTGTGCGTAGTGTATTATGTTTGTAAAAGTTATAGATTTTTAAAATAAGATTATTACTAAGATTATATTCGTTTAATTTCAAAATGATATCTTGAGTTTGTTTGTTGGCTATTATTGTGTTATAGATAATATCTTTTCTTGAAGTTGGAATACCTTTAATATCGTATAGTGTAGTTTTATCATCATAAATTTTATCTAATGCTTCTACACCTAAACTATCGACTATTAATTCTGCGGTTTTTCTTCCAATACCTTGAAAAATGGAACTAGATAAATAAGAAACAATTGCATCTTTATCTTTTTCAATTACAGGTTCCGCAACAATCGCTGAAAGTTGTGTTCCATATTTTCTATGTTGAACAATCTGACCTTTAAATAAATATAAATCATCTTCGATAAAATCAATATCATTGAAAGTTCCTACGACACTAAGATAGTCACCATCTACGAAATCATAATTATCATTTAAAAAAATTGATAAAATATAATAATTATTTTCTTTGTTATGAAAAATAATCTTATTTAGATAACCTTCTACATTCTTCATAATAAACTCCTACACATTTTAATTATATTAATAATAATATATAATTTTGAAAAAGTCTAGTTTTGTAAAATTTTTAT
>CALIMU010000040.1 GCA_938045355.1 uncultured Clostridium sp.
ATAAAAAAATTTTGGGAGGTTTTAAAATTGAAAAATAAAATATTTATACTTGCTTTTTCGTTACTTCTTTCTATATCTGCTCTTTCAAATCCAGTTGAAGTCAGAAAAAAAGATTTAAAAATTGTTGAAAAAGTATATTATCTTAAAGATTCAGAAGTTCCTTTTACAGGTAAAGTTAGCGAGGGGAGAGATAGACTTTACTATTTAAATGGTAGACAAGACGGGAAATGGATATCTTTCTATAAAAATGGGAATATAAAATCTATTGTAAATTGGAAAGATGGGAAATTAAATGGAAAATATATAATCTATGAAAATAACGGAAGAAAATCTACTGAAACTATTTATAAAGATGGTAAAGAAAATGGTTACTACTATCTTTACAATTCTAATGGAACTTACCGTACAAAAGGTGCTTATTCAATGGGGAAACCTATTGGAGAATGGGAATATTATGATAAAGATGGTAAATTAACAAATAAAGTTATAGCACAGTAAAAAAAAGGTTGTAATTTTTTTAATTTTGTACTAAAATGTCTAGGAAAATTTTTATTTTTTTAAGGAGGATATTAAGGTATGAAGTTAACAATACAACAAGCTATATTTACAATATCAAATTTAACTAAAAAACAAAGAAGATTACTTGATTATATTCGTGATAATTATGTAGTACCTTTAAAGGTAAATGGAAAAGAAGTTTTTGAACAAGCTCAAGCAGATGAAATGCTAAAAAATTTATCTGAATTGGACTTAGTAAATCAAGATATAGTGACATTAAAAGATGGGATAAATGTTGCTAACTCTGAAAATTTCATTGAAAACAAATCTTTATTTTCACTTTTAGAGGAAGTTCGTTTAAAAAGATCTATCTTATATGAGTTAGAATATCTTTTAAAAAGAGACAGCACAAGTGTTGAAAGTGGTGTTGGAGTTGTTCAATATGGAGTTTTAAATAAAAAAGAATTAATTGAAAAATTTGACAAATTAGAAAATGAAGTTAATTCTTTATCTGAAAAAATTGATAGCATAAACTCTAAAACTGAAATTGAAGTCAAATTACTTTCTTCAATAGATTAATTACTTTTTGGTAATAATCTAATTAATAAAATTTAAAAAGCATTAGAAGAATGTCGAACGAAATTGAATGCGATTTATATTTTATCACGAATATCCAATTCCAATGGATACTGGTCTACCTCCAGTAATTTAGTAATTAGATTATGATGGATATGAAAATATCAAAAACTTAGGGAGTGTAGTTTTACCTTTAACACTCCCTTTTTTTACCTTTTTTATTACCAGATACATAGAAAAAATAAGTGAATTGCATTCTAAATTTTAGATGAAAAATTAAAGCAAGTGAGCCGAACAAATCTCAGCTTGTTTGAAGCCAACTTGTTGGCAAGTTTGCTGAATTTGTAGCGAACGTTAATTTTTCAGCGTTAAGAAATTTAGTTAGCAATGAACTATTTTTCTTATACTACATATTTTCATTAAATTGAATATCATAAAGATTTTTATAGATTCCATTCATAGCTATAAGCTCAGAATGAGTTCCCATTTCTTTAATTTCTCCATTTTCCATAACAACAATTTTATCTGCTCTGACTATTGTTGATAGTCTATGTGCTATAACAAATGTAGTTCTTCCTTCCATTAAACTATCAAGTGCTTCTTGAACAAGTTTTTCTGATTCACTATCAAGAGCAGAAGTTGCTTCATCTAAAATCATTATTTCTGGGTTTTTAATCAAAGCTCTTGCTATTGCTATTCTTTGTTTTTGTCCACCAGATAACAATGCTCCTCTTTCTCCAACCTCTGTTTCAAATTTATTAGGTAAATCTTCTTGTATAAAGTTATAGGCATTAGCCATTTTAGCAGCTGAAATAATTTCCTCATCAGTAACTTCTTTACCAAAACTTATATTCTCTTTTATAGTTCCACCAAACAAGAAAGTTTCTTGAGGTACTATTGCAAACTTATTTCTATAAATTTTTAAAGGAATATTTTTAATATTCACTCCATTTACTTTTACAGTTCCATCATCAGTATTAAAAAATCTTGCCAGTAAATTTACAAGTGTTGTTTTCCCACTTCCACTCTTTCCAACAAAAGCAACTATTTCTCCAGCTTTTACATCTAAATTTATATTTTTTAAAACATATTCATTTGAATCTTCATACTTATAATTTACATTTTCAAATTTTATATCTTGAATTTTTTCGTCAAATTCAATTGCTTCACCAAAGACATCTGTTTCAACCTTTTCATCAAAAATTTCAACAACTCTATCTGCTGATGGTAAAGAATCTTGTAAATCATTGTTTTTACTAATCAGTCTTTTTAATGGTTGGTGCATAAGTCCCAAAGCTGTTACAAAGGAAATCAAATCTCCTGATGTAATTTTTTTAGTAACTAATATTTGATATCCACCATACAAGACAACTAAAAGTACCATAAATGTTGTTATAACTTCATTTATAGGAGATACTTTTGCTTTAATTTTTGTAGTTTTATAGGCTTGTTCAAACTCTTCCTTAGTTAAATCTTTATATTTATCTATAACAAAATCTGTGTTATTAAAAGCTTTAATAACAAATATCCCTGAAAGAGTTTCTTGAGTAAAGGCAGTAACTTTACCTGTTGTATCCTGTCTTTCTCTACCATATTTTCTAATTTTTTTAGTATATTTTCTAACAACTCTTATAATTAAAGGTAAAAGTATAAGAGAAACTAAAGCTAAAATATAGTCCACTTGAAACATTCTTCCTGTAAGAATTAAAACTGTTAATAACTCTTTAAACATATCAAAAATTATAAAGCCTATTCTTCCTAATGAAGTAGTATCATTAGTTAATTTTGAGAGAGTATCTCCCAACTTATTCTTTTTAAAATAACTTATTGGTAATTTCTCTAAATGAGAAAATATATCTATTTTTATCTCTCTTTTTATAGTCTCAGTTACAAAATTTGAAGCTATCTCAGAATAATATGATGAAACAACTTTAATAACAGTAGCTGCAAAAATTCCACCTATTATCCATAAAAACATTTCTTTATTTTGGTTTATCAACACATCATCAACAAATTTTTTGCTTAACCAAGCAGGTACTGCACTCATTGCTGAAGCAATAGTTGATAAGATGATAACTGCTATCATATGCCATTTATATCTATAACTGTAACCTAAGAAAACATTAAGAGATTTATTTTTAAATTTTAATATTTTCATTTTCCTTCCTTAACAAGAAAATCTGCATAACTTTCTACAACAGCTTTTCCTTCAACTTTTTTTCTCATATTTTCAATTTTTTCTTCAATTTCTGGTAAATTTTCCAGTATTTTTTTCATGTGCTTTTCAATATTTTTTGCTTCACAATCCTTTTGAATAAGCTCTGGGAAAATTTCATCATTTAAAACTAAATTAGGTAAAGATATATAGCCAATTTTTAAAATATATTTTCCTATCAAATAATTTATAAATGTTGTTTTATACACAACTATACTAGGTAATCCTAAAAGTGCTAATTCAAGTGTAATTGTTCCAGAAGTTGCAACCGAAAGTTTACAATCAGAAACTATATCTTTTAATTTTTTATCAATAATAATTTCAACATTATCATATTTTTTAAAATTTTCTGTATATTTTAAATCTTGAGTTGAATTCAATTTTAAAATAAATTTATCTTCTTTTAAATCGTTTACAATTTCTTCAAAAACTGGCAGCATAGCTTTTATTTCCTGTCTTCTACTTCCTGGAAGCAATAAGATTTTATTTCCAGTTCTTTCAACTTTTTTATAGAAATCTGTAAAAGGATTTCCAAAATAGATTGCATTTATATTATGTTTTTTATAGAAATCCACTTCCCAAGGGAAGATAACCATTATATAGTCTGCTAGCCTTAATTTTTCAACTCTTTTTTCTCCCCATATCCAAACTTTTGGAGGAATATAGTAAAAAACTTTTATATCCTTAATTTCATTCTTTAAAAGCTCTAAAAACTTTACATTAAATCCTCCATAATCAACCAGAATTACATTTTTTATTTGATTATCTTTAATATATTGTAAATATTCATAGGCTTTTTGTTTTAAAAATTTATATTTTTTTAAAACTTCTGTGAAACCCATAATAGCAAGTTCATTTATATCTTGAAGTATCTCTACTCCTTCTTTTTGAGACTTTTCTCCTGCTACTCCAACAAAATCTACATCTTTATATCTTGCCTTTACACTTTTTACTAAATAAGACAGATGTAAATCTCCAGAAGCCTCTCCTGTTGAAACAAAAAATTTCATAAGCCCCTCCTAGATTTTCTTTCCAACTATAAAAATATTATTTTTATTAGCTAATTCTATACACTCTTTTTGATTTAAAAATATCATTTTTTTAGCTTGAGCAACTATACCTTTAAAACCATTTTTTATTGCATTTTCAATAGTATTAAGCCCAATAACTGGTACATCTACTCTCATATCTTGTTGAGGTCTTGACACTTTTATTAAAATATTATCTTTATCTGAGTATTGTCCTGCTCTTTTTAAAGTTTCATCTGTCCCTTCTATTCCTTCCACTGCAATAACTGCTCTATCTCTACATACAACTGTTTGCCCTACATCAACTCTACTTAAAAGTCTAGCTGCTTCAATTCCAAGAGAAATAGTTTTTTCATCATCAAAATCAGGCTCTTTTTCTGTATAGCATTTAGTTTCAAAAATAAATTTTTTCATCAAGTAACTTTGAGGTAAAACTTTTATACCACTTAATCTTATAAATCCAATAATTGCAAAAAGGAGAGTTTCATCTTTCTTATCTGGAACTATCTCCATTATCTTCTCTCCATATTTATCAAGTATTAAATTTTCAAAGACTAATTTTTTTTCAACTTTTCCAAGCATTACAATTTTAGTTACATCTCTTAAGAGTAAATATTTTATTATTTCTCCTATATGTCCAACATTAAACTCTGCATAGTTATCTAATTTTTTTATTTCTTCGTCAACAGAGGGAAAAAGACCTATTGGGTACACTGAAATATTACTATTTTTAGCCTCCTCTATAAAATATAGTGGAAACTTTCCATTTCCTACAATAAGTCCTATTTTTTCCATTATCTAGCTATCCCCCTATCACTGCTCTTTATAAAATCTACTAGATATTTTACATTTTTATCTTCACTAAAATCTTTTTCAAGCTCTTCTAAGGCATCTTTTAATTGTAAACCTTGTCTAAATAGTATTCTGTATGCTTTTTTTAAATTTGATATTTCATCATCTGAAAAACCTCTTCTTCTTAAACCTACACTATTTAAACCTCTAATAACTGCTTTATTACCTTCAGCCAAAACAAACGGGCAAATATCTTGATTTACACCACTTGCTCCACCTATCATAGAATAAGAGCCTATTCTTGTGAATTGGTGTATAGGAGTAAGCCCACCTATTATTGCATGGCTATCCACAACGACATGTCCTGCTAAAGTAACATTATTTGCAAGTATACAATCATCACCTATAATAACATCATGAGCAACATGAACATAAGCCATAAGAAGATTTCCACTTCCTATTCTAGTTTCCCATCTGTCATCAGTACCTCTGTGAATAGTTACAAACTCTCTTATAGAATTATTATTTCCTATAATAGTTTTTGTAGGTTCACCCTTATATTTTAAATCTTGATTTGCTTTTCCTATTGAAACAAAAGAGTAAATGGTATTATTTTCTCCTATCTCTGTTATACCTTCTACAACCACATGAGATTGCAAAACAGTACCTTTTTTTATTGTTACATCTTTTCCAACTATACAATAAGGACCTATTTTTACTCCATCTTCTATAATAGCCCCTTCTTCTATAATAGCTGTGCTATGTATTTCTACCATTTTTCCTCCCTCAAATTTTATGCATCTGCTATTACAAATGTAAAGCTTGCTTCTGCAACTACTGCATCATCTACATAAACTTTTCCAGATGCTTTGACAAAATTTCTTTTTACTTTATCAACTTTTACATCATAAATTAATGTGTCTCCTGGTCTGACTGGATTTTTAAATTTTGTATTATCTATTGCTGCAAAGTAAGGAACTTTTCCTGGTGTTCCTTCCATAACTAAAACACCTAAACATTGTGCCATACCTTCAACTATCAACACACCTGGCATAATTGGGTGTCCTGGGAAGTGTCCATTAAAAAATTCCTCATTCATTGTTACATTCTTTTTACCTTTAATTGTTTGATTTTCTTTGTCCATTTCTAGAATTCTATCAACTAATAAAAATGGGTATCTGTGTGGTATCCTTTTCATTATTTCTAAAATATCTAACATTCTTCTTTTTCCTCCTAAATTTTATTTTATATTATCAAGAATTTTTGCAAATTCTATATCAATAAGATGTCCTGCTTTTATAGCAATAATATGTGCTCTTATTGGTCTATTTAAAATTTTTAAATCTCCAATAATATCTAGCATTTTATGTCTTACAAATTCATCATCAAATCTCAAACCATCTGGATTTAAAACTCCATCTTTTTTTATAACAATAGCATTTTCTAATGTTCCACCTAAGGCAAGATTATTTTGTTTTAAATATTCAACTTCATAGTCAAAACCAAAAGTTCTTGCTGGTGCAATTTCTTTTCTATAATTTTCTTCTGTTATTTTAAATTCTGCTAATTGTGACTTTAAAAATGTATGTTCAAATCTTATAGCATAAGTTAATTTATAGCCATCAGAATAGGGTAAAGCTATTACATGTTTATCTCCCTTAGATAAAAATACAGGTTCTTTTACTATAATTTCTTCTATATCTTCATCTAGTTCAACCACACCACTTTCTTGAAATAAATCTAAGAATTTAATAGCACTTCCATCACAGATAGGCAATTCATTTCCATTTAATTCAACTATTAAATCTGTAATACCAGCAACATATAGAGCTGATAAGAAGTGTTCTACTGTAAAAACCATAGCTCCATACTCGTTTTTTAAATTAGTCCCTCTTGTTAAATCAAAAGTATTTCTATAATCTAGAAGTATTTCATTTTTACCTTCTGGCATATTTAACATTCTAAAAACTATCCCACCAGATTTAACAGGAATAAGTTTCATCTTTATCATTTCACCCTTATGTAAACCTATTCCATCATATTCTACTATATTTTTTAAAGTTTTTCTTTTCATATTTCCCTTTCTATTCAAATTTAGTTAAAAGTTTATCTGCTAATATAATAGCCATTTCTTTTACACCATCAACATATTGTACATAGATTTTTTTAGCATCTATACTCTTAATTACCCCTAAGCCAAATTTTTTATGTCTTACTTTATCTCCTACTTTAAAACCTAAATTATCAATTACTTTCTTAATATTTTCATCAAGTTTTATAGTATTTTTGGTATTTATTTCAGTTTTTTTCTTTTCAAACTTCTTATTATTTCCATAAGTATTTATTTCATCTGAATAATCATCAGCAAAATATAGCCTTTCTTTTTTAACTTCAATATCTAAAAGCTTTTCTGGTATTTCTTTCAAAAATACTGATGGAGTTGACAATCTATCTTGACCATATACAAACCTTATAGTTGCATGAGATAAATAAAGTTTCTTTTCAGCTCTTGTTAAAGCAACATAACAAAGCCTTCTTTCTTCTTCCATTTCTTTTTCATCAAGCATTGCTCTTGTTCCAGGGAAGATTTCATTTTCAAAACCAACTAAAAAAACTATTGGGAATTCAAGACCTTTTGAGTTATGAATAGTCATTAACTTTACATAATCACTTTTTTCCTCTAAATCATCTGTTGCACTTATAAGAGAGACATTTTCTAAATATTCATTTAATCTCAATTCTCCTACAACATTTTCTAATTCTAAGATAGAGTTTTTAAATTCATCTATATTTTCAATTCTTGCTTCTGCATCATCATAGTTTTCATTAATATAGTCTATATAATGTATTTTATCAATCAAAGTTTGTACTATATATGAAGCTGTTTCAGTATAAGCTAAGTCTTTTAACTCTTTTATTATATCATACATTTCTAAAAGTTTTTCTTTTCCAACAGCAGTTAGTCCAGAAATCTCTTTTATATGAGAAAGTGCTTCAAGTAAGTTTAAATCATTTTCTCTAGCATAAGCAATTATTTTTTCTATTCCTTTTTCTCCTACTTTTCTTTTAGGAACATTGATTATTCTTTGTAAATTTAATTCATCTTGTGGATTAACAATAATAGATAAATATGCAATTATATCTTTAATCTCTGCTCTTGAATAGAAACTTATTCCTCCAAAAACTTTATGAGGTATGTTATATCTTAAAAGTCCTTCTTCAAATATTCTTGATTGAGCATTTGTTCTATATAGTATAGTCATATCTCTATAAAGTACACCATTTTGATGATTTTCTCTAATAAACTCAATTATTCTACTAACTTCATCTCTACCATTATCACAAGCTAGGACTTTTATTAAATCACCTTTTCCATTCTGTGTCCATAACTTTTTATCTTTTGATGATTTATTATTTTTTATAAGTTCATTTGCTGCATCTAATATTGTAGTAGTTGATCTATAATTTTCTTCTAATTTAACTATTTTAGCATTATTATAGTTATTTTCAAAGTTAAGTATATTTAAAATGTTTGCACCTCTAAATCCATAAATACTTTGGTTTTCATCTCCAACCACACATAGATTAGACGATTTTCTAGCAATTAAATCTATTATTTTATATTGTAAGTTATTTGTATCTTGATATTCATCTATCATTATATATTTATATTTGTTTTGAACTTTTTCAAGTATTTCAGGTTTTTGTAATAATTTATATGTATTTAAAAGTATATCTGAAAAATCCATAGCATTACTTTCTAACAATGCTCTATTGTATTTATCATATACCTCAATTATTTGTTTATTCATAACAGAATACTCATCAAGAGTTTTTATTTCTTCTTTTATTTTTGAAATAATAGAAACAATATCTCTTTCTGTCAATTTAACTCCATTAAAACTTATGTTTTGTCCTTTTAAAATAGCTTTTACTATTCTTTTTTGGTCATCTGTATCATATATAGTAAAGTTTGGATTGTACCCCACTTCACTTGCATACATTCTTAAAAGTCTCATACCAAATGAGTGGAAAGTAGAAATTGTACATGCCTTAGCTATGTCTCCAACAAGGTCTTCAACTCTTTCTCTCATTTCTTTAGCTGCCTTATTTGTAAAAGTAACAGCTAAAATACTATAAGGGCTAATTCCAACATTCTCTATCATATGTGCTATTCTATATGTAATTGTTCTTGTTTTCCCAGAACCAGCTCCTGCTAAAATTAAAATAGACCCATCTATTTGAGAGGCTGCTTCTCTTTGTTTATCATTTAGCTTTTCTAATAAGTTCAAGTTCATTTTCATTCCCCCTTACTTTTTAGATTATAGCATAATTCTTAATTATAGCAAAATATAAGTTGAATTTTTATTAAAAGCAAAAAAATTATAATATTTGACAAAATTTTACATTTACTTTTATATAATTTGAGAATATAATCTACAAAACAAAAATAGTCTAATATTCATATAAAAAGATTAAAATTAGACTTTTTTGAAAAATAATTTAATTCAAGGAGGAATAATTATGTTTTATGAACCATCAAAAAATAATCATGGACTTTCTAGAAATCCTTTTAAATCTTGTACTGTACCAAGAGTTATAGGATGGATTTCAACAAAAAATGAAGATGGTAGTGATAATATCGCTCCATATAGTCAATTTACTAACCTTACTTTTGATCCACCACTAGTTTTATTTTCATCAAATCAAAATGTAATTGGTGATAGAAAAACAACTATAAAAAACATTGAAAGAACTGGTCAATTTGTTTATAACATGGTTTCTTATGATTTAAGAGAAGCTATGAATCGTTCCTCTATTTTTAAAATCCCAAAGGGATATAAAGATAAGTTTGAGTATGCTGGAGTAACTAAAGCAAAAGCAAATTTAATTGATGTTGCTCGTGTTGCTGAATCTCCAATTCAATATGAATGTAAATATATTCAAACTATAAGAATACCAGCAAATGATACATTGGCAACAGTTGATGTTATAATAGGTCAAGTTATTGGAATTCATATAGCAGATGATTATATACTTCCTGATGGAAAAATAGATATTTGTAGAATACAACCTGTTGCTCGTCTTGGGTATTTTGATTTTACAGTTGTAAATAATTCATTTGAAATGGCTCCACCTAAGGTTGATGATCCTGAAAATCAAAGATTGGTTGATAAAGGTTTAGAAGGAAAAGTATAATTTACATCTAGGATTTCTCTAATTTATAGTATTAATTTTATGAGGTGATTAAAAAATGATAGTTTTTGTAAACACATCAATTACTACAATAAATTTAATTAAAAAGAATCCTCACTTTGACTTTGAATATATTTTCTTCAATAAAAAGAATAAAAATATTATTTTAGAAACTAATCTATAAATAAATGTATAAGCAAAATTTAGTTTAACTTATTTTACCGGCTTAATTACTTTAGTCTTATGCAACAACCTAACTATGCCTCACACTGTACTGCTGTTATGGCTACCACTCCTACGATATCTTCCCATGTACAACCTCTTGAAAGGTCATTGACCGGTCTTGCTATACCTTGACAAATAGGTCCGTAAGCCTCGGCTTTAGCCAGTCTTTGAACTAATTTATATCCGATATTTCCGGCATCAAGATCAGGGAAGACAAGTACATTTGCCTGACCTGCAACCGATGAACCCGGTGCCTTTGAACTTCCAACTCCTGCATCTATAGCCGCATCAAGCTGCAATTCTCCATCGAGACTCAGTTCCGGTGCCATTTCCTTAGCGATCCTTGTAGCTTCTACAACCTTATCTACATCCGGATGTTTTGCACTTCCCTTGGTTGAATGGCTGAGCATAGCCACCTTAGGCTCTGAGCCTACTAAGAGTTTGAAACTTTCTGCTGAGGATATAGCTATTTGTGCAAGCTTCTCAGGATCCGGATTTTGCTCAAGTCCGCTGTCGGCAAAAATAAATGCACCATGATCACCGTACTCACAGTCAGGCACTATCATTAAGAAAAATGCTGAAACTAATTTTGTATTAGGCTTAGTCTTTATGATCTGAAGACTTGGTCTTAATGTATCCGCTGTAGAGTGGCAAGCACCCGATACCATACCGTCAGCATCTCCGTTCTTTATCATAAGACAAGCATAGTAAGCATAGTCTGAAAGCATGATTCTCCTTGCTTCCTCATGGGTAAGTCCCTTAGCCTTTCTAAGCTCTACAAACAGATCCTCATACTGTTGAGTTTTTTCATAAGTGTGCGGATTGATTATAGTAGCCTTACTGATGTCAAGACCCTTTGAATTTTCTGCAACTTCTTCAGGTGTACCTATGATTATAAGTTTTGCTATCCCCTCCTTAAGTATGGCTTCAGCTGCCTGAAATGTCCTTCTGTCCATGGACTCCGGAAGAACTATGGTTTTATTTAACCATTTAGCTCTTTCCCTAATCTGTTCCATAATGCTCATGTTTATAAAATCCCCTTTCAACCTATAATAAGTCATATCTTTATGAACTACTTAATTATAGTATATTTTGATGTAAAATTACAAGCACTTAAATAGGTTCTTTGTATAATTTTATTATATATTTCTGCAAATATATAAAGTCGACTGTTTACAGAATATACTAT
>CALIMU010000041.1 GCA_938045355.1 uncultured Clostridium sp.
TAAAAAAGAAAATAAAGAAAAAAATACAAATAATTTCCAAAATCAAAATACAAAAGATAGTAAAAACAACTATAATAAAGAAAATAGAAATAAAAAGAATAATACAGAAAAAGACAATTTTAAAGACAGAAATACAAATAATAGATCTGAATATAGAAAGAAAGATAAAAATACAAACTTTAATTCTAACTCTAATAATGCCAATGGAAGACAAAATTCTAAAAATGAAAGAGAATTTGATAGAGATAGAAGAGGAAAAGGAAGAGATACAGACAATTTTAAAGGAAATAATATCGAAACAGAAAAAGGTATTGATAGAAACAAAGAAGAAATAAGAGCATCAAAACAAAGAGATAAAAGCAGAGATAGAGAAAAAGAAAATAGAAATTCAGAAGATACAAAGAAAAAACAAAGAGTAAATAGAGAAGAAGAATTTGATGTTGATGATTTAAAAGTATTTAAAGGTACACGGAAATATATCTCGGAATGATTGAAAGTGGAGATATATTTGATATGTATTCATCTGGAAGAACAAAAAGGACAAAACCTAAAAAGAAGGAAAAAGAAAAGAAACAAGTAAAAGAACAAGCTAAACATACAGAAATAACAATAGGTGATACGATTGTTGTAAAAGATTTAGCACAAGAATTAAAAGTAACAGTAGCAGATGTTATGAAGACCCTTATAAAAATGGGAGTAATGGTATCATTAAATACAGATCTAGATTTTGATACAGCATTTTTAATAGCATCAGAATATGGAATAAATGTTAATAGGAAAAAAGTTGTATCATATGAAGAAATATTATTTGATGATACAGAAGATAAAAAAGAAGAACTTGTAGAAAGACCACCAGTAGTTGTTGTAATGGGACATGTAGACCATGGTAAAACATCACTTTTAGATGCAATTAGAAAAACAAATAAAATTGCAGAAGAAGCAGGAGGAATCACACAACATATTGGTGCATATCAAGTAATGGTAAATAATAAGCTTATGACATTTTTAGATACACCAGGACATGAAGCGTTTACATCAATGAGAGCAAGAGGAGCAAAAGCTACAGATATTGCTATACTTGTAGTTGCAGCAAATGATGGTGTAATGCCACAAACAATAGAAGCTATAAACCATGCTAAAGCGGCAGAAATACCAATTATAGTTGCTATAAATAAGATTGATCTTCCAGGAGCAAATTTAGATAAGATTAAACAAGAATTATCAAATTATGGACTTGTTTCAGAAGAATGGGGAGGAGATACAATCTTAGTACCTATTTCAGCAAAAGAAAATATAGGAATTGATACATTACTTGAAATGGTACAATTACAAGCAGATATATTAGAATTAAAAGCAAATCCTAAGAAACAGGCAAAAGGTACAGTATTAGAAGCAAGACTTGATAAGGCAAAAGGACCTGTTGTAAGTATGCTTGTAGATAGAGGTACATTAAATATTGGTGATACAATAATTGTTGGATCTGCAATAGGTAGAATAAGAAATATGATTAACTTTAAAGGTGAAAGAATAAGAGAAGCAGGACCTTCAACACCAGTAGAAGTAACAGGATTAAATGTTGTACCAGAAGCAGGAGAAGTTTTCTACGAAGTATCTGATGAAAAAACAGCGAGAAAACTTGTTGAAAGAAGAGAAAGAGCTAAGAGAGAACAAAAGATTGGTAAATCATCTGCAGTTAAATTAGAAGACCTATATGCAAATATAGCAGAAGGTAAGATTAAGAAATTAAATATTGTTGTTAAAGCAGATGTTTTAGGGACAGCAGAAGCTATAAAGAAATCACTTGAAAACTTATCTACAGATGAAGTAGCAATAAAAGTTATACATTCAAGTGTAGGTGGAGTATCAGAATCTGATGTAAACCTTGCAAAAGTTGCAGGAGCACTAATTATAGCATTTAATGTAAGACCAGAACCTATAGCTAAATTAGAAGCAGATAAAGATGGAATAGAAATAAAACAATATTCAATAATATATAATGCAATAGAAGATGTTAAATCAGCAATGATAGGAATGCTTGATCCTGAATATGAAGAAGAAGTAATAGGAACAGCAGAAATAAGAGAAACATTTAAGATTTCTAAAGTTGGTGTTATTGCAGGTGCATATGTTTTAACAGGTAAAGTTACAAGAAATGCTGGTGTTAGAATAATAAGAGATAATGTGGTATTATGTGATTCTAAACTTGCATCACTTAAGAGATTTAAAGATGATGTTAAAGAAGTTGCACATGGATATGAATGTGGTATTCAAATTGAAGGATTTAATGATATTCAAGTTGGAGATACATTAGAAGTATATGAAATGAAAGAAATAAAGAGAAAAAGTTTAACTAAATAGGAGAAAATATGACAAATAGGATGGAAAGAGTAAACTCAAGTATAAAAAGAGAACTTTCAAATATAATATCAAGAGAACTTACTAATACAAATATAACAGGGCTTATCACCGTAAATAAAGTAGATACAGCACCAGATTTTAGTAATTCAAAAGTGTATGTAAGTATGATTGCAGTAAAGAATAAGAAAGAAGCAATGCTTGCACTTAAAAAAGCAGCTGGATTTATGAGAACAAGACTTGCACACACACTTCAATTTAGAAAAATGCCAAGCTTAATTTTCATATATGATGAATCTGTTGAATATGGTTCTAGAATAAATGAAATTATTTATGATTTTCATAAAGACTTAAAGAGTAAAAATGATAGTAATAATACAGATATTAATGAAGATGAAGAATAAATAATATTATAATATGATAATGAAATATGTGAATAAATATATAAGATATGGCCTTATTTTAAGAGGTCATATCTTTTTATTTATATATATTGTAAAATAGTTGGTATTTAATTATAATGAGAACAAGGAAATATAATATAATAAGAGGTTAAAAATGCAAGATAAAATTAAAAAGATAATAATTATAACAATAGTTGCATTAAGTATATCAGTAATTGCTATATATGTTAAAACTAATAATGGTAATAATTTAAACAAGACGAAGGAAAATAATACTATTAATAAAGAAGAAAAATCAGAGAATTTGGTGAATACAGATACATTAGAAAAAGAAGTATATAATAAAGAAAATCTAATAAAAGAATTTAAGAATTTCTTTGGAGAAGATAAAGATAATGATATTAAAGTAGATGAAAATATTAAAGAAGTATATGCAGAAAATACTAAAGAATTTAGTATTAAGAATATTAATAAGCTTATAATCATAAAAAAAGGAGAAGAAACAAAGTCAATACAAACAGATATTGCTAAAGATTCAGAAAAAGAAGTAAGTATTAAAGAATTAAGAGAAAAATTAGAAGAATTTTGTAAAAAGTTAGGATTTAATGAAATCATATATTATTCAGATAATTATGAAAAAACAAAAGATAAAGCAGAAGATATAAGAATAAATGTTATAGCTAAAAAAGTAGCAGATGGTAAAGAATATACATTAAGATTAAGAGCAATATATTTAAAGAATAAAAATAATCATTTAACAAATAAAACTCAACATGTAAAAATTTCAATATATAATAGTGTTAATGAGAGATTTGAAGTCTAAAATTTAAAGTTTAAAGTAAAAAATAAAAGA
This sequence comes from uncultured Clostridium sp., assembly GCA_938045355.1. Next base: position 3,613 of record CALIMU010000041.1, read on the forward strand.
GGAAATAATTTGAAAGAACAAAATGCAAATGAATTGCAAATTGTTCTTTTTTGTGTTAGAATAGGATTATTGAAATATATGAATAGGAGAAAATTATGAGAATATCATTTGTAGGAAAAGGTGGAAGCCGGAAAGACAACAATATCAACAGCATTTGCATTATATGTGAAAAACTATGTGAAAAATGTAGTATTATTTGATGCAGATATAAATTCACATGTAGGTAAAAGTATTGGGATGAATAAAATAGAACTTGGAGATAGAATAGAAGAACTTCGGAAGATATTTTGAAGGAAATAGAAAAGTAAAGGAAAAAGAACCTATAATTATAGGGACAACGCCTCCAGACTATACATCTAAATTTATAATGCCAACACTTGAAGATGAATTTTTTAAGAAATATGCAACAGTTAAAGATAATATAGCTTTAGTAACAACAGGAACATATACAGATGAAGAACAACTTCGGAAGTCAATGTTTTCATGGTAAACTTCAAGCTAATGAACTTATATATAACAGACTTCTTGATGATGAAAATATGATGGTAATTACAGACCAAACAGCAGGTATTGACAGTGTTGGTACATCAATGTTTTGTGCATCTGAAATAAACTTATTTGTTGTAGAACCAACAATGAAAAGTATTGGAATCATAAAAGATTTTGAAAATGTAACTAAAAACTATAATTTAAAAAATTATGTTATTATAAACAAGGCATTAGATGAATCAGATGTGGAATTTGTAAAAAGAGAGCTTGGAGAAGAAAAAATACTTGGGGTTATATCATATTCTAGTAATATAAGAAGATATGAACAAGGAGATAAAGAAAAGTTCAATCTGTTTATAGAAGAAAATAAAGAAGTATTTGAAAAAATATTAAATCTTGTTAAAAATACAAAGAAAGATTGGAAGGAATATAAGGAAAGACTTTATGATATATACAAGAAAAATTGTGAAACATGGTATTCAGAATATTATGGAGTTGATTTACTTCGGATATATAAACAATGAATTTGACTATGAAAAGGTTATAAAGGAGAATAATAAATAATGGAAAAATATATAGAATTTCCACCTATTATACATGAAAAGTGGGTAAAATATTTAAATTATAATTATATGAATAGATTATTACAAGGATTTTCAAGTCCTTTAAATATAATGAATTTAGATATTTTAGAAGAAAATATTGAAAAATTTAAAAAGTTTTATGAAGAAAAAGGATTAACAGGAAAGATACAGTTTGCACAAAAATCAACAAAAAGTGAATCAGCTATAAGAAAAGCATTAAAAACAAGGATAAACATGGATGTTGCATCAGAAGGTGAACTTATAATGGCACTTTCAAAAGGATTTTCAGGAGATAAGATAATTGGAACAGGTCCTAAAAATGATAGGTTTATAGAACTTGGTGTAAGACATAACATACTTTTTCATGTTGATAATATAGAAGAATTAGATGAAATAATAAGAGTAAAGAAAGAAAATAATCTACCAAAAGTTAGTATATTATTAAGATTTAGTGGATTTAAATCAAAAATTTCAAACATAATAGAAAAAAATACAAAGTTTGGATTTAAATACAAAGATTATGAAAAAGTTTTAGAAAAGATTGCAAGTAAAGAATATCAAGAAAATATCAATTTTAAAGGATTTGCATTCCACCTAGATTCAAATAGTATTGCAGAAAAAGCAGTTGCAATTGATAACACACTTATAATGTTTGAAAAATGTTATGAATTAGGACTAAATCCATATATAATGGATATTGGTGGGGGATATGGTATTAAATATATTGAAGATAAGGACAAATATGATAAAAGTATTTTAAATATCAAAAAAAGTATATTAGGACAAATACCTATGATTACATATAATAATAAGAGTTTTGGTGTTGTTATAGAAAAAGGTGCCATTAAGAAAAATTTAGTACACAGAGAATATGTTACACCTATACCAGGAGTATATAATTTAGAAAAAGTATTAGATAGTAGTTTAGAAGATTTTGGAAATAGAAAAGTATTAGATATTATAAAAGAAAATCTAATAGAACTATATATAGAACCAGGAACAGCTATTTTAGATCAAACAGGTATTGTTGCTACAAAAGTTAATTTTGTAAAAGAACTTGAAACAGGTGATAAGATGGTATATCTAGATATGAAAAGTCAGGATGTAATAATGGGAGGAGGAGAAATGTTCCTAGATCCTGTACATCTTATTAAAGAAAGTGAAAAAGACTTAAGAGAAGATGCTAAAGAAGGTGTATATGTAGCAGGTAATTTATGTATGGAAAATGACCTAATATATTCACATAAGATATATTTAGATAAAGAAGTTAAAAAAGGTGATATATTTGTGTTTGTAAATACTGGTGCATATCTTATGGATTTCTATAGAACAGATACAGCAAGACAAAAAATAGCAAATACAATTGCAATTGAAAAAGATAATATAATATTAGACAAAGAATATTTTTAAATATAATGATTAATATAAAGAAAGAGGAAATAAATGAAATATAATAATGTATTAGAACTTATAGGAAACACTCCTATAATCAAAATAGATGATGATATAACAAAATTAAAACATATAGAAATATGGGCAAAATGTGAACTTTTTAACCCATTTGGTTCTGTAAAAGATAGAACAGCACTTCGGAATTTTTGAAGGTGCTAAAAAAAGGCTTAAAAATGGTGAAGATATTACAATAATAGAATCATCATCAGGAAATACTGCAAAAGCACTTAATGTAATTGCATCAATACATAATGTTCCTTTTGAAAATATAACAAATAGGATTGATATCCCAGAAGCAAGAGGAATACTTAAAATATTAGGTGGAGATCTTATAGAACTTCCTGGTACATCATCATGTCCAGATCCAACAGATCCATATGATCCAATAGTTCAAATTGAAGAAAAAGTTGCAAAAAATCCACATTATTATCATACAAGCCAATATACAAATTTAGAAAATCCTAAGATTCATCATGATACAACAGGAAAGGAAATTTCAGATGATTTAGGAAAAGTTGACTATTTCTTTGGAGCATTAGGTACAACAGGTTCTTCAAGAGGTATTATAGAATACTTACAAGAACAAAATCCAGAACTTAAGAAAATAGGGATAATTTCTAAAACAGGTGGAATGATACCAGGTATTAGAAATGAAGAAGAAATGATGGAAGTCCGGAATATTCCAAAAAGAATTATATGATGATATTGTAAAAATAGCACCAAAAGATGCAGTAGATATGATGCTTGTATTAAATAGAAAGATGGGAATTCTTCGGAGGACCTACAAGTGGATGTGCACTTCTTCGGAAGTATTGAATATTTAAGAAAAGAAGATGAAAGATTAGAAAAAGAAGGATTTACTGGTAAAAAAATAGCAACATTCATAGTTTGTGATAGAATGGAAAGTTATGTATCATATATAAGAAGATATAGACCAGATATATTTGAAACAGTAAACAAAGATGAAAATGGAGTAGAAAAAGAAAGTATATATACATATGATGGTTTAAATGAAGAAGATGAAAAATTCTTAAAAACAATAGAACCAGAAGAATTATATGCTAAAATAACAAATAGAGAAAATCCATATATCATAGACACAAGAGGAAGTATGGCATTTAAAAATAATAATATTAAGGGAAGTATAAACATTACAGATACATTCTTTGATGAAATTATAGAAAATGGATTACCTTTTAACAAAGAAACAGAAGTTATTATGGTATGTGTTGATGGTAAAAAAACTAATAAGTATTCAAAATTCTTAAATAAAAAAGGATTAAATGTAGTATCACTTAAAGGTGGAATAATGGCTTGGAGAGAAAAAGGTTTACCAATAGCAAGAAATGTAATGAAACTTAGATAATATAAAAAGTAAAGTAAAAAAGCGGAAAGAGAAAAGAAAAACTAAAAATAAAAGGGAAATAATATATTGGAAGATAATGAAATATTAGAAAAAGAATTTTTAAAAATAAGAGAAGATTTTAAGTTTTTTGAAAATAATAAAGATATAATATATTTAGATAGTGCAGCAATGACACAAAAGCCAAATAGTGTATTAGAAGATGTATTAAATTATTATAATAATAGATGTGCTAATGTAGGAAGAAGTTTAAATAGACTTGATATTCAAAATAGAGAATATATTGAGACTTTAAGAAAAGATATTATATCATTTCTTGATTTAAAAGAATTAAATAGAGAATACATTGTAAAGTTTACACATAATACAACAAGGGCTGTTGAGATAGTAGCAGATAAAATATATGAAACTTTTAAAGAAAATGATAAAGTTAATATATTATTTTCAGAAGATGAACATAAAGCTACAATAAGTTCTTGGCAAAAACTTAAAGAAAGATGTGAACAAGATAAAAGAAATATTAGTATTAAAATACACAATTTTTCACTGGATAGTGGAGGATATTATGATGAAGATAGGATTAAAGAAATAGTAAGAAATATTCCTAAAGATGAAAAAATAATACTATTATTAACATCTGTACATTCAATATCTGGTATGGATATGGATGTAACCCTTATACTAAAAGAAAATAAGGAGATAAGAAAAGATATATTTGTAGTAATAGATGCAAGTCAGCAAATGAGAAATATGAGAATAGACTATAGGAAAGAAGAAGAACCTGATATTATAATTTTTAATAGTAGTAAGATGTATGGACTAGAAGGGGTTCGGAGTTATTGTAGCAGATAAAAACATTAAAACAATTAATAAATATAATGATTTAAAAGATGGTACTATAAACATGGGAGGACTTGTATCACTTGGAAGTAGTATTAAATATTTAGAAAATATAGGGATGAACAAAATTAAAAGATATATCCTAAACTTAAATGATTATTTAATACAATCTTTAAAAGAATTAAATAAGGAATATAAGAGACCTATAATAAGAATGATTACAAGAGATATGTGTGCAGTGTGTTCTAGTTCATCACTTGGTATTGTTTCATTTAATATAGAAGGAATAGAAAGCTTAGAAATAGCACAAATCCTTTCAGATAATAATATATATGTAAGAGAAAATAATGATTGTATGAATATACAAAAACAATCTATAAGAGTTTCTCTTGGTATATATAATACAAAACAAGATATAGATATATTTATACAGACATTGAAAAAAATAATAGACTACTATTTGTAGTCTATTATTTTAGTTTTATTTAATTAATTATTGTGCTGAATTTTCATTTGGAGTAGATGGTGCATTACCATTATCTTTTTGTGAATTATTTCCTCCAGGCATATTTGGTTTTGAACCATTATTTTGTTTGTTTCCTTGAGGACCTCCATTTTGTCCATTTCCACCTTGTGGTCCACCATTTTCTTGAGGCTTATTATTTTGCTTATTATTATTTTCGCTCATATTAGGCTTTTCATTATTATTTTGAGTTTGTGGATTATTAGATGTAGTATTATTAGTATTTCCTGTTTGTGAAGGCATATTATTGTTTTGCCCTTGTCCCATAGAAGGTGGTGTCATTCCACCATTTCCATTTTGCATTTGAGTTTGATTCATTTGTGGCACATTACCAGTATTTTTGTTATTTATTTTTAAGTGTATTAGGAAACCTGCTGAGGCAATAGTTGCTCCAAGCAATGCTCCTGTAATTAAAGTTAATATTTTTTCTTTCATTTTATTTTTCCTCCGTATATTTTTTAACATTAACTGTTAAAACTTCCTTCTGTATTTATTGTATCTTCTAAAACTTCATTATTTTCATCTTCTTCTGTATTTTCTATATCTTGTGTACTTTTTGTGCTTGTTATTTTTTCATTTGTGTTTTCAGAATTTCCTTCTTTTGTTGATTCTACACTGTTTGTTGTGTTATTTTCTTCTGTGTTTTTCTTATTTTCTTTTTCGTTTGTATTTTGGTTTGTAGTTTTATTGTTATCGTTATCTTTTGTTTCTCTTTCTATTTGTGTTAATTGGTTATTAGTTTTATCAATTGTATTTGTAGTATTATTTGTATTATTGTCTTCATTGTTATTTTGTTTTATATTAGGGTTTGTATTTTCCATTTGTTGAAAATTATTATTTTGGTAATTTGAATTATTATTCATATTAGGCCTATTTCCAAGGTTTTGGTTGTTGTTCATACCTTGTTCAAAGTTTGGTCTAAAGTTATTATTTTGATAATTTGAATTGTCAGTATTATCATTTATATTAGGCCTATTTCCAAAGTTTTGGTTATTATTCATACCTTGTTCAAAGTTTGGTCTAAAGTTATTATTTTGATAATTTGAATTGTCAGTATTATCATTTATATTAGGCCTATTTCCAAAGTTTTGGTTATTATTCATACTTTGTTCAAAGTTTGGACCAAAGTTATTATTTTGGTAATTTGAATTACTATTCATATTAGTTCTATTCCTAAAGTTTTGAGTATTATTCATATCTTGTTTCATTTGAAAATTATTGTTACTGTTTATATTAGGCATTTTATTCATGTTTCCCATAGAAGGAGGTGTTATACCACCTTTAGGTGTTTCCATGTTACCTTTTCCTATAGAAGGTCTACCTTCAGTTTTGTTTGATGAACTACTCATTTGAGGTCCACCATTATTGTTCATGTTAGGCATATTCATATCTTGTTCCAATTGAGAATTATTGTTACCATTTGTATTATTTGTTTGTGATTGATTATTGTTCATATTTGGTATTCCACCATTTTGATTTGACATTTGTCCTTGTACCATTTGAGGTGGATTAGTCATTACATTATTTTTTGTGTTGTATTAGTATTTGCACTTACTAGGAATCCAGTTGAGGCAACTGCTGCCCCAAGTACTGATCCTGCAATTAAAGTTAATATTTTATCATTCATCTTAAGTTCCTCCTGTTAGATTATATCTATTTTATCTTATTTTATATTAATTATTATTTTTTGTATTAGTTGTTGTTTCAGTAGTACTACTATTGTTAGCTGTTGTTTGTGCTTGTTGAGTAGTTCCACTGTCAGTATCACCCTTTTGACCATTAGGGGTAGTACTATTTTGTCCTGATATTCCTTGAGCCATTTGAGGTGGCATACCTTTTGGCCTTGGATGTAGGTCATTTCCTCTTATATATATTATAAATCCGGTTGCTGTTATGATAGATCCTATTATCACACCTAGAATTATATTAGTTATTTTTTGTTTCATATTATTTTTTCCTCCGTATGTTTAATTGTTTATCTTTTTGTATTAGTTTATTGCTTTTCCATTTACATATAGTTTATATCCATTAAAGTTTATATTACTATTAGTTGAATCAGCATTTTCAAGTGAAGTGATATAAGAATCACCAGTAAGTGTTAATGTTGAACTATTATCTAAGGTTAAAGTAATTGATTTAGCAGTATTTCCACTATTTATAGTTCCGGTATATTTACTATTTTTTGATAGTTTCATAATTAATGTAGAAATTTTATCAACATTAATATTATCATCAATTACTTGGTTTATAGCATTTAATATTACATTACCACCATTTGATCCTGAGTTTCCCCATTTACCAGATTGAATTCTTAAAAATCTACCTGTTTTATCATTGTTTATTATCTTATTATTTGTAAGTGATATTGTAGCAGTTGTATTTGTTACAAATATTGTATCACCCTTATTTGTTGTTATAGTTGAATCTTTTGCTGTAAATGATGCATTACCTTGATCTGCATCTCCAGACATTGATTGGTAAAGAAATATATTCTTATATGTTTCAGAATTACCATTTAGTGATGTGTTAGTGTCTGTTAAATTAACATTATTTAATGTTATTGAATTCTTACCTTCAACTACTGCACCTTCTGAAGATGTTGATGTTAAGGTTGCATTATTTACGGTTATATTTGCTGTTGAATATATTACTGGAGATCCAACTCCATTTGATGTATAATCACCTCCATTTACTGTCAATGTTCCTCCACCTCTATCACTTCTGATTGGAGCAGAAGAATTTCCCATAGTTTCTGCGGTTACATTATTTGCTGTCAAAGTTCCGCCGCCTGTAACCATAATTGCGCCAGAATTGTTACTAGTTGTTTTAATTTTTGTATTAGAAATATTAATTTTTCCATTCTTATATGCAAATATTCCATTTGCATGTAAACCGTTTGTATTAACATTTCCACCATTAATATTTAAAGTTCCTTCTTTTACTAAAACTGCTGCATTTGTTCCATAGAAATCTGAATTGTCTCCATTAGAATCACCAGATTTAGTAATAGTTGGGTTTGAAATAGTAGATGTTCCACCTGTTACAAGTAATGCATTTTGTGATCCTGTGTTTGAAGAATAGCTTATTCCAGTGTTTGTTGTATCACTTGAAATTTCTGTTGCCCCTACATGTGAGATATTACTATTTTCTTGCCCAGGTCCACCATTACTAGATGGTATACCACTATTTTGATTCGCCATATTATTATTTGTATTTAGATTGTTTATAGAATTATTTTCATTAATATATAATCCT
>CALIMU010000042.1 GCA_938045355.1 uncultured Clostridium sp.
TATTTATATTTTAACATATTTTAACTTAAAAATCTCTATAGTCATATAATTTATATATAAAAAGACTATATAACTAACTGTCATATAGTCTTTTTCCTTATGCATCTGTGAAATACTCTATTTTCATAGATGCTAAATTATACAAAATTTCAAATAAAATAGAATACTCATTTAATGGTATTATTTTTTCCCCTTTAAATCCTTTTATCTTCAGGCTGACTTTAGGAATACCCATTTCAAACTCAGTATTAATCCTATCAAGATTTAATACTCTTAATTCATTAGTGTCAATGTTTCTAACTACTAATGAATTAATAATAATATTTTGAAACTCGTTCAAGATATCTGATATAATTTTTTCAATTTCATTAACATTCTGAAGAGTAAACAACTTTGTATTAATAAAAACACCTTCTAGCTTGTAGTGTTTCCGATTGATCTTAAAAACATCATAGTTCTCTTCATCTGTTTCAGAATTATAATCAACTAATTTTAGATTTCCTACATAATTAATGATATAAAGTCTTGAAACTTCCAATAATTTTGAAGATTTCATAACATGTAAATCCCTTTCTCCTTGGAATTTACATGCTAACAGATCATCGATACGTTCTATTTTTTTTATGCTTTTCTCTACACCTTTGTCTTCTTTTATTGAATGTATTTTATTATACCCTTCTATTATTTTCTTTAATACTCTCTCCGTATCACTTTTTTCTGTTATAGTAATTTTTTTCCCTGTATTATTTACAAGGACTATGCCTTTAGGGATAAAAAGATTATTATTTTTTTTGTTTTTATTATTATTTTTCATGACAACCACCTTCCCTTTGCTAAAATTTCAGCAACAGTATTTATTTATAACTTATAATTAAATATTACCATCTTTTCTTGTTTTTTACAAATGTTTCTACTATTTTTTTATTTATTATTTCTTATTTCTTAATAACCTCTGTCATATTATTTACAAGTATAATTGCTTCATCTTCTTTTATACTTAATTTTCCATATATACCAACAATATTATTTTCTTTTATAATATCTTTATATCTATCATATACACTTTCAAATATCATAAGGTTCATTGTTCCATATATATCTTCAAGCTCAGCAAAACAAATCATATTCCCTTTTCTACTTATCTTTTTCTTTACACTGTTTATAATCCCTACTGTTTTTATAATATCTTCATCTTTAAATTTTGTTGTCTTTTCTTCTTCATCACTATATTCTATTTCATCTTCTATATCTTCATCTATTATATTTTCTGCATTTCCTGTAAGATTTGCAAAATCTATTGAGTTAAATGTAATAACATTTTTAAGTTTATCATATATCTTAGTAATTGGATGTCCTGATATATATATTCCTATCATTTCTTTCTCATCAAGTAATTTTTCTTTTTCTGACATATCTTTAACATCTATATATAGGTGGTCTACTTCATCTTTTTTATCATCATCTTCTTCAAACATTTCAAACATACTTGTTTGATCTTTCATAACACTTGTATTTGATTTTGTAAAATATTCTATAATATCTTCATATGATTCTAGTAATTTTTTTCTATTATTTTCAAGTTCATCAAATGCTCCTGCTCTTATTAAAGATTCTATTGATTTTTTATTTACACCAAGTTTTGATACACGTTTTATAAAATCAGTAAAGTTTATATATTCACCATTTTGTATTCTTTCATTTACAACTATTCTTGCTGAAGCCCCAACATTTTTTACACTTCCGAAGCCCAAAACGAATAATTTTCTTTCCTTTTTCTACAGAGAATTTTATAAAACTTTTGTTAATACTTGGTTTTAATACTTCAACACCTTGTCTTTTAGCATCTTCAATATATATAGGAACTTTATCTAGATTTCCTAAATAGCTATTCATTGTTGCAGCTAAAAACTCTTCTAAATAATATGTTTTTAAATATGCTGTCTTATATGATAACACTGCATATGCCGCTGCATGTGACTTATTAAATGCATATTTAGCAAATTCTGCCATTTCATCAAATATTATATTTGCAGATTTTACATCTATACCATTTCTAACACATCCTGGAACTTTAACTTTTCCATCTTCTACAAGTCCATTTATGAATATTTCTCTTTCTTTTTCCATTATATCAAGCTTTTTCTTACCCATTGCTCTTCTAACTAAGTCTGCTCTTCCGAAGAGAATATCCTGCTAGTTTTCTAACAATTTCCATAACCTGTTCTTGATATACCATACAACCATATGTAACACTTAAAATACTTTCTAATGCTTCATGTGTATATACATTATGTCCCGGATTTCTTTTTCCTTTAATATATCTAGGTATTTGGTCCATTGGTCCTGGACGATATAATGAAACTCCTGCTATTATATCTTCTAAATTATCAGGTTTTAATTCTTTCATAAACTTAATCATACCTGCAGACTCAAACTGGAATATTCCTATTGTATTTCCACTTTGCCAAAGTTCATAAACCTTTTTATCATTAAAGTCTTTATCATATGTTATATCAATACCTCTTGTTTTTTTAACAATATCTTCACACTCCCTTATAACAGTAAGAGTTCTAAGTCCTAAGAAATCCATCTTAAGAAGTCCTAATTCTTCTAATGTTGTCATTGTATATTGTGTTACAACATTATTGTCATTTAAATATAGTGGTACATATGTATTTACTGGGTCTTTTGTTATAACTACACCGGCATGCATGTGTTGATGCATTTCTTGGCATTCCTTCTAGTTTTTTAGCATTATCTATTAGATTTTTAACTTCTTCATCATTATCATATTCTTCTTTTAATTCTTTACTTTCTTCCAATGCAGTTTCTATAGTTATCTTATTTTTCATTGGTATCATCTTAGCTATTTTGTCTACCTTTGCATATGGCATATTAAGGACTCTTCCTACATCTCTTATAACCATTCTTGCAGACATTGTACCAAATGTTATAATCTGTGCTACATGATCTTTTCCATATTTTCTTTCAACATATCTTATAACCTCTTCTCTTCTTTCATTACAAAAGTCGATATCAAAGTCTGGCATGCTTATTCTATCTGGATTTAAGAATCTTTCAAAAAGTAATCCATATTTTATAGGATCAATATCTGTTATATCTAGTGCATATGCAACAATTGATCCTGCTCCAGAACCTCTTCCGTGGTCCTACTGGTATTTTTTGTGATTTTGCATATGTTATAAAATCCCAAACTATAAGGAAATAGTCTGTATATCCCATCTTAATAATTACATCTAACTCATATTTTATCCTATCAACTATTTCCTTGTTTTCTACATAGTTTTCACCATATTTTTTAACAATACCTTCATATGTTTTTTGTTTTAAATATTCCTCATGTTTTTCGCCATTTGGTGTATCAAAATTAGGTAGTTTTGTATTTCCAAACTCAAATTCAAAATTACATTTTTCTGCTATTTTAACTGTATTTTCTAATGCTTCTGGGAAATTTGCAAATTCTTTTTTTATCTCTTCTGGTGACTTAATATATAATGTATCAACATCTATTTTCATTCTGTCTTCATCATCTATCTTTTTACCAGTTTGTATACAAATTAATATATCTTGTGCTTCTACATCCTCTCTACATGTGTAGTGAACATCATTTGTTACAACAAGTGGTATATCAAGTTCTTTTGAAAGTTTAACAATCTTTTGATTTACTATTTTTTGTTCTTCAATACCATTTGCCTGTATTTCTAAATAATAATCATCTCCAAAAACATCTCTATACCATTTAGCAACTTCTTTTCCTTTTTCATAATCTTCAATTATATTTCTTGCGAGTTCACCAGCTAAACATCCAGACAAACATATTAATCCTTCTGAATATTCTTTCAATATTTCTCTATCTATTCTCGGCTTATAATACATTCCTTCTGTATTTGCTATAGACACCAATTTTATAAGATTCTTGTATCCAATTTCATCTTTAGCTAATAGCCCTAAATGATATCTTATATCATCAATCCCTGGCTCCTTATCTTGCATTCTTCTTTTAGCCATATATATTTCTACACCTATTATAGGTTTTACACCTTCTTTTTTACATGCCTTGTAAAAATCTACAGCCCCAAACATATTACCATGGTCTGTTAATGCAACTGCATCCATTCCTAAACTTTTAACTATTTTTGGTATTTCTTTAATCCTGTTTACACCATCTAATAAACTATATTCACTATGTAAGTGTAAATGTACAAATTCCCCCATTGTCATCCTCTAATATTCCACATTATATAACATAAGTCCATTTCCGTGGAACAGTCTTTCCGTGCTTTTGTTCTATCTCTTGCTTCTAACACTTCTTTCATTTCCTCTGGTCTTCTCTTTCCGAAGTCCTATTTCTAAAAGTGTCCCAACTATTATTCTTACCATATTATACAAAAATCCATTTCCTGTAATTTGTATAATAATCCTATTCTCCTTTTTTTCTTCTGTATTATTACCATATATATCAATATTTTTTCTTTCTATTGATATATCATATATTGTTCTTACCGTTGTTTTCTTGTTTTCTCCTGAAGATTTAAATGACTTAAAATCATGTTCCCCAATTAGGTATTTTGCTGCCTCTTTCATTTTTTTTAAATCAAGCTCTTTTCCTACAAAATATTCCCTATTTTTAGTAAGTGCTGAAACATATTCATTATCATTTAATATATATACATATGTTTTTTTCTTTGCATTAAACCTACTGTTAAAATCTATATCTACTTCTTCAATTCCTTTTATACAAACATTTTTAGCTCTTGAATTAAAACCAAGCATTATACTTCTTAATTGTATTTTATCATTTTCAGTCTTAAAATTTGCAACTTGGTTTAATGCACTTACATTTGCATCTGTTCTTCCGAGACCCGAACAACCTCTATTTCTTCTGAAAGTATTGATGAAAGTACTTTTTCTACTTCACCTTGAACAGTCTTAACTGTTTTACCAGTTTGTTTTTGCCATCCTTTAAATAATAGTCCATCATATTCTAATATTATTTTAATATTTCTCATACATTAAACCTTTAATCTTTCTTCTCCCATATATACCTTGTCAATTATTGCACCACCTAAACAAACTTCTCCATTATAGAATACTACAGATTGTCCTGGAGTTACTGCTCTTACTTTTTCTGCATATATGACCTCTACAGTATTATTTTCTCCAACAATTACTTTAACTTTTGTATCTGGTTGCCTATATCTAAATTTTGCAGTACATTCAAATTCTTTTCCTAAATCATGTTTTGTAGTATATGAAAAGTCTGTTGCTGTTAATCTATCTGAATATAGTTTTTCATTATGGTATCCTTGGCATACATATAGTATGTTTTTTTCTAAATCTTTACCACATACAAACCATGCATCAAATTCTGCATCTTTACTTCCACCAATTCCGAAGTCCATGTCTTTGTCCTATTGTATAATACATAAGTCCATCATGCATCCCTCTTACATTTCCGTCAAGGTCAATCATTTTTCCTTTTTTAGCTGGTAAATATCTTGTTAAAAATTCTTTAAAATTCTTTTCACCTATAAAACAGATACCTGTTGAATCTTTTTTCCTTGCTGTTGAAAGTCCTGCTTCTTCAGCTATTTTTCTAACTTCTGGTTTTTCCATCTCTCCTACTGGAAATAATATATTTTCTATTTGCTCTTGTTTTAATTGACTTAAAAAATATGTTTGATCCTTATTTTTATCAAGTCCTCTTAAAAGAAATGTTTCTCCATTTTCCTTTTTTATTCTTGCATAATGTCCTGTTGCTACAAAATCTGCTCCAAGTTCTTTTGCATAATCTAAAAACACCTTAAATTTTATTTCCTTATTACACATCACATCTGGATTTGGTGTTCTTCCCTTCCTATATTCTGACAAGAAATATTCAAAAACCTTATCCCAATATTCTTTTTCAAAATTAACTGAATAATATGGTATTTCTAATTTTTCACATACTTCAACAACATCTTTGTAGTCTTTTTCTGCTTCACATACACCGTTTTCATCTTTTTCTTCCCAGTTTTTCATAAAAACACCAATTACATTATATCCTTGTTTTTTAAGTAAGTATGCTGATACTGATGAATCAACACCTCCACTCATTCCTACTACTACTGTCTTTTTTTCCATATTTTCTCCACACATAACTATTTTTTAATACTAATTATTCTTTCTTTTTCCCTCTATTTTTTCTAAACTAGATATAATCCTGTCTATATCTTCAAAAGTATTATATCCACCGATTCCTATCCTTATACTATGTTTTGCTCTTTCTTCATCATATATTTTTTCTATCACCTTGCTATGTAATATATTCCCTGATGAACAAGCACTTCCTCCTGATATATATATACCATTTGCATCTAATATAGTTATTGCACTTTGTATATCAATATTTTTTAAATATATGTTTACAATTTCATCTAAATATTCATCTTCTTTTAGACCATCATTACAATTAATTTCATATTCTAGATTCGATTCCTTTAATTTAGTTTCTAAATATTTTCTTAATTTTCTAACTTTTGAATGTATATCATTTTCCACAATATCTTCTAATATTCTTCCTGCTACAATTATTGCTAAAGCATCTACAGTACCTGATTTCATACCACTTTCTTGATTACCACCTAAAAATATTGGAATCATTTTCTTATCTCTTGCATATATTATTCCTGAACTATTAAGTCCACCTATCTTATGAAATGACACTGTTATATAATCTAACTTCATTTCTTCCACATCTATATTCTTCTTGCCAAATACCTGAACACAGTCACTATGGAATAATATCTTATCTTCTGAATCCTTTAATTCCAAATTATTATATTGTGATATTATGCCTCCTATTTTCCTAATATCATTCATAACACCTGTTTCATTATTTGCTGCCATTATGCTTACAAGTACTGTTTTTGAAGATAATTTTTTCTTTAAGTCTTCTATATCTACTCTTCCATATTTATCAGTATCAACATATATAATATTAAATCCAGATTCTTTTAATCTTTCTAAGCTTGAAAGTACTGATTCATGTTCCATATTACTTGTTAATATATCAAAACTTTCTCCATTTGCTATTCTAAAAGAATACTTATTAAATATATAGTTAAATACCATATTATTTCCTTCTGTTCCACCAGATATATAGAAAATGTCTTCATAATTACAATTAATGTATTCTGCTATTTGTTTTCTTACCTTTTCTATTTTCCCCTTAATAGTTTTCCCCATTGTATGATTACTATGTGGATTAGCATCTATTTCTTCTAACTCACCTATAACCTCTTTTATTATCTTCCAATTCTTTAAATATGTTGATGCACTATCTAAATATACCTTTTTCAAAACATTTCCTTCCTTATCTTTTAGCATAATTTTTCTTATATATTTTATCATAATTTCCTTATAATTGTAAGAACTTAACAACTCTTCATTTCTAGTATATAATCTAAATTAGGAGGAACATATGAAAAATTCAAACAATGCTTTATCATTTATTATTTCAATTACTATTATAGGGATATTAATATATCTTATTGTACTTATAACACCTTCCTTATTTGATTGGATATCTAAAAATAATCAGATTTCAATCCCAATTATAACTGCTGTAATATCTTTAATATCAATTCTTTACCAAAAAAGTTGGGAACTTCGTTATAAAACAGAGCAACAAATAAAAAATAAGAAAATGAAATTGTACTCTGATATAATAAGTGAAATTTCTTACTTTTTCAGTAAAACTCCTTCTTCATTAGATATGCAAACTCCAGATCCTGATTTAGCAAAAGATTTTGAGAAAAAAAAGAGTATCAGATTTGCAAAAGTTATGCTTGAACTCAATCATAAAATTATAGCTTGGGGCTCTGATGATGTATTAAAGGCATGGTCCGAAATAAAAAAAACATCATATAACCAAGACACTAACCCTAATAATATTATGTTTGCAATAGAAAAATTAATTTATGCTATGAGAAAAGATTTAGGGCACAAAAACTACAATCTATTCAAAGGAGATATTCTTTCATTATGGTTTAATGATGTAAATTCTGTTCTATCCAAACTATAATTTAATACATTACATTTATAATATACAAAAAAAAGCTAGTAATATAAGTATTTGATATTACTAGCTTTTTCATTTCTTGGTGCAGTTGGCCGGAATCGAACCGGCACGAGGTTTAACCCTCGCAGGATTTTAAGTCCTGTGCGTCTACCTGTTCCGCCACAACTGCATATTGTTTGGAACATCCATTAATATGGTGGGCAGGGTAGGATTCGAACCTACGTACTCTCACGAGAACAGATTTACAGTCTGCCGCCTTTAACCACTCGACCACCTACCCGAATATAATTAATGGTGCACCCTCAAGGACTCGAACCTTGGACCCACCGGTTATGAGCCGGTTGCTCTGACCAACTGAGCTAAGGGTGCAACCATACTTTTCAGTACATGAATTATTTTAATATATATACTCTCTTTTGTCAATCTATTTTATACATTTTTTCTATTTAAATTCAAAAAAATAAAAAAGACCTCTTTTTCATAAGGTCTCATATATATTATTTTGTTATTTTTTCTACTAAAGCTTTAAATCCTTGTACATCATTTACAGCCATTTCTGCTAACATTTTTCTGTTAATATTTATATTAGCTTTCTTTAAACCGTTTATTAATTGACTGTAAGTAACATTGTTTGCTCTTGCTGCTGCATTTATTCTTATTATCCAAAGTTTTCTAAATTCTCTTTTTCTTCTCTTTCTTCCGAAATATGAATAAACTCCTGATTTCATAACAGCTTGTTTAGCTATTTTGTAGTTTGTACCTTTTCTTCCGAAATATCCTTTAGCTTGTTTAATTACTTTTTTATGTCTTTTTCTAGTAGTTTTACCTGCTTTTATTCTTGCCATTATTTTCTACCTCCTATTTAATCTTTCCATATGGTAATAGTTTCTTAATTTGTCTTACTCTTGATTTATCAACCATTCCATCTTGTACTCTTGCTGTCTTCTTTTGTCTCTTTGTTTTATTTGCTAATAAGTGTCTTCTATTTGCTTTAGTTCTTTTTAACTTACCTGTTCCTGTGTGAGCATATCTTTTTGCTGCTGCTCTATTTGTTTTTATTTTTGGCATTATATTCCTCCTTTAAAAATATACTATTTTTTCTTTGATAATATCATATACATTGATTTTCCTTCTAGTGATGGTTGTTTTGATACATCTGCAATTTCTTCTAATTCTTCTGCAAACTTAACTAATACTTCTTTACCCATATCAGTTTTAACAATTTCTCTTCCTCTAAATCTCATTGTTACTTTAACCCTATTTCCTTTATTTAAAAATTCCCTAGCATTTTTCACTTTGAAATTCATATCATGTGTTGCAATATTAGCAGATAACCTTATTTCCTTAGTCTCTGCCATTTTAGAATTTTTCTTAGATTCTTTTTGTTTTTTAGCTCTCTCAAATGCCATCTTTCCATAATCCATTATTTTCCCTACTGGATTTGTCATATCTGGAGACACTAAAACTAAATCTAATCCCTTAGAATCTGCAATTCCTTGTGCTTTTTCTGTATCCATTACTCCAAGTTGTTCACCATTTTCATCAATAACCTTTAATTTTTTAACCTTAATTTGGTCATTCATTATTTGTCCTTTTATATTTTACCTCCAAAAAAATAGACTTACCAAAAAAAAGAAAGTCCACATAAAATATATAACACATAACTATAACATGTGTTTTATTATTATATTATTAACCTTAGTCCTAACATATTCTTAAGGTGAGATCATTTTCTTCTTTTTCGTAAGTAAATAATACTATATTTCTAGCTAATTGTCAAATATACAGTCTGAAATTCAATTCATTCAGCATGTGTATATTATTATATTATTTATTATACAATTCTTTATTAAAATCAAACATTTCATTTTCTATTATAGTATCTAATGAAATCTGTCTATTCAAAAAATCATTTAATCTATTATCATTAGTATAAAAATATTCATTTTTCATATTTGTATTATTTTTTTCCATCCAAGTTTCAATCATTTTATTGCCTTCTTTCAAATCTTATTTATCCCTATTTTTTGATTTAAGCATAACTTATTTGCATTTTTAATTCCTACATTTCTATTTATTTCTTCAAATATATATGTTAAATCTTTATGATATTCAAGGATCATTTTATCATCTGGATTTTCAACGATATGTATTAAATAACTTTCTATTGTTGAAAATATATCATCTCTTTTTAATTTTAGTTCATATTTCTTATCTAATATATAATTATATCTTTCATTAAATTTATCTATCATTTTTTTTGAATATTTTTTTGGATTATTCATTGCAAAATAGAATAATTTTTCTGATATTATTTTTCTAATAAATTCCACATAACACATAACTTGTGAATTCTTTACACTTATATGTCTTGCATATACAAAGTTTTCTTTTGTTTCATCTAAATATACAATTATATTATCATTAACTCCTAATATATCACAAACCTCATACTCTGCAAAAATATCTATTATATTTGAATAATGTCCACCATAATCTGGATATCTTCCATCTTCATCTTCTATATAATATCCATTAGAAAAGATCTTTCCACCTCTCCTATGAATATTCACAATTTTTTCTAACTCCTTATATATCATTATTTTAAACTCTTTTATAATTTGTTCTTTGGAATACTTTTCATCTAATTCTGTAAGCTTATTATAATTATTTGATACATGGTAATATACTTTTTTTTCATCATAATTATATTGTACATATATTGAATGATATTTTTCTATTTTTTTAAATGCTATAACATTTTCTTGTAAGTTATATATGTACTTCTCTAACATTGCAATACTATTTTCTTTCCCAACTATCCTTTCCAAATGACTAGTTTTATCATACAAATAACTTACTATAATTATCTTAAAAAAACTCTCAATATTAGTTCTTTTAAAAAATCTTGTCAATCTTTTAGTTATATCTATTTTATCAATCATTCTTCCTCCTTATACTTATTAATCATCATAATCTCTATCATAATAATCATCTTCATCATCACGTTCATCATAATAATTAGAACTATATTCTCCATTATGATATTTTTCTAATGTTGGATTTCCATTAATCGATACATCATATACTAATTCTGGATTATAATCACACATATTTGGATCAACCCAATCATGAGCAGTAGGATCATCCCATGAATATCTATCTTC
The DNA here is from genome assembly GCA_938045355.1 of uncultured Clostridium sp. The sequence goes on from CALIMU010000042.1 coordinate 11,251, forward strand.
TGTACAAAATAAATATGGAACTTTATCTGAATTACATAAACTTGCCATTTCACATATTGAAGATAACCCATCAAAATCTGCAAGAATTATTGAAAACTCTGCATCATTTGCCATCTTTGCTGCAGTTAGAGGTGTTGGACATGCAATTTTACTTACTTCTCCTGCATTATATTTTTCTAATGTCTTCCTAGTATTATATACTTTATCTTCTACCATATCTCTACTATAGAATCCATTACCACATGCTGCTAAATGGCAATCATATCCTTGCTTTGCAAGTAATGAAACTACTTCTGGCATAAAATCTTGAAGTAACCTGTTTGAACTATTCCCATATACTCCTGATGTATCTATAAAAAATTGAATATATCTAGCATCTTTTAAATCATATTTATCTCCCATTATTTTATAACTTTGTTTTTTTAATATATGTTCTAATATTCTTTTTTTATCATATGTTTCACTACCATCTTGTTTATCTATTCCAGCATGTTTTGTTGCTATTTTTTTTATAATTTCAATCATATATTTTTTCAAATATTCATCTTTATTATCTTTTTTAGCCAACTCTTCTTGTATTCTTTTTCTTTCAAACATTTCTTTTATCTGTTCTTCTAATTCTTCAGGAGTTGTAATTGGCTTTATTTTTGATGGATTTTTACCACTACCTGTAATATAATATTCATCTTTTCTGTTATTATTTTTCTCTTCATCACTTATATCATCATTTTCGCCTATTCCACCAGTATTGTTTTTTTGTTTTCCATCTTTATTTCCTTTTTCCATTGTTCCACTATCATTAGTATCTTTTTCACCCATACCTTCTTTATTCTTGTCTCCAGTTCCTTTTCCTTGCCCTTCTTGACCATTGTTACTTCCATCATATTTGCTAGTTTCTGCATTTTCCTTGTTTTCTGACTTTTTACCTTCTTCTACCTTCTTCTCTCTATCACTATTTTCTCCATCTTTTGCCGCATTAGGTGAATTTCTTATTTCTTTAGAAGCTTCATCTCCTCCATGTGATTCTTCTGTGTCCTTACTTGTAGGCTCATGAACTTCTTGTGTTTCTTTAGCATCTTCTGGTGATTCTAAAGATTTATCTTCTTTTTCATACTCCATTTTTTCTTCTTGATCGTTATTTTTTACTACTTCTTCTTGTATTTCTTCAATAGTGTAATTTTTTTCTAATTCTTCCTCTTCTTCAAGACTTTTTTCTCCTATATTTCTTTGTTCTTCAATTACTTTTTCTTCTATCTCCCTAAACAATTTATCAATATTAACTTTAAAAATCATAATATTAATTTTCCCTACTCTCTCTCTTTTTCAGATTTATCATAATCTTCATCTATTTCATATACTAATTCTACATTTGCATCATCAACAATTTTCTCATTAACTTCTTGTTCTTCTATTTTTTCCCTTGCCTAAACTCTTCAAATCTATCTAATGAACCAACACAATGCTGTAATTTCACCTATGCTTGTTTAGATGACATTGCACTAATCAGAATATCCTCTGAAGAAGTAATAATTCCCATACCGCACATCACCTCTCAATCTAAATACTTGCTTTGCCACTCCATAATAAAGCGTGAATCATAGCTTTCTATATCATCATATCCATAATCAGCATTATATGTGCCATCTCCCTCAAGGATATAGCTAAACGATGTCCAAGAATCATTTACTTGTTTACACAGAGTGTGTAATTCCTTACACAAATCTTCAATATTAATAATGGCATCATCATATCGTTCTGTATCCCATGATAACTTAACCAAATCGGAATAATCATCCTCATCTTTATTCAACACAAAGAATTGAAGATGCGTTACATTAGATATTTCAATAAAATACCCGATCACAACTTTTTCCCAACCATTCTCCAACACAGGCAGAACTGCATTTCCAATTTTTTGCATTAAGTTGTTCAATGCTTGCTTATTTTCTCGTATATCTGACATTTTACTTTCCTCCTTCTTATCCATTGTTACTTCCTTCATATTTATTGGTTTCTGCATTTTCTTCATTCTCATTCTTTTTCCCTTCTTCTACTTTTTTCTCTCTGACTATTTTCTCCATCTTTCGCTGCGTTAGGAGAATCCTTTATTTCTTTAGAAGCTTCATCTCCTCCATGTGATTCTTCAGTTTCCTTACTTGTCGGTTCATGAACTTCTTGTGTTTCTTTAGCATCTTCTGGTGATTCTAAAGATTTATCCTCTTTTTCATATTCTAATTCTTCATCTTGTTTTTGTTTTTCTATGTTTTTTCGTTCCTCTATTATTTTTTCTTCTAATTCTCCAAACAATTTATCAATATTAACTTTAAAAATCATAATATTAATTTTCCTTACTATCTCTCTTTTTCATCTTTTTCATAATCTTCATCAACTTCATATTCTTCTACTGTTTCTTCTATTTGGTCTTCTTTTTCTATATCTTCCTTATTTTGTTGACACCTTTCATATTTTTCAATTTCACTTCTTGTATCAGAATCTAAAAAAATGTATGTTTTTTCATTTTTTTCTAAAACCTTAAATAATCCATTTTTTACTAATCCAAACTTTGTTCCTTGCTTATCTTCAACATTTCCAGCCCACACAATATCTTCATCTGTCATTTTTTCTTTTTCTTTTTCAAATTCAAACCATCCTGCATAACCTGTAAAATCTACTCCTTCTTCCCTTAAAAGTTTCAACTTTTCCAGTGTAGGTACAACAACATATAATTTTCTTTCTAATTCTCCATAATTTTCTTTTTCTTCTGAAACAAATTCATATTCTTTACTGTGTTTGTTCAAAAAGTTATTCCATGCCTCAGCATCACATTCATATAAGTCGGTTCTAATTTCTATCTTACATTTTTGTAAATCATTAATATGAACTTCAAAATTTTCATCATCTATTTCTCTCATTTTTTGTAAATCATCAAGTGTATTTATTTCAAGTTCTCCCAGATTTATATATTGTGATAATGCTTGTTCGTCTATTTTTTCATCTAAAACCTCTAAATCCTCCAAATACTGCCTCGCCTGTCTTATTGAAAAATCTGGACATTTATCATATACATATCCTAAATAATGATTTTTAGGTAATCCTAATATTTCTAAAAATAATCCCTTTTCTGGTCTTGGAACTTCAACTCTTTTACTTCTATTTAAAAGAGCATCATCAATTTCTCTTTTATCATTTGATGTTATAAATGTGTAAATTGAATGTTCACCTTTTGTATATGTATCAGTTCCTGTAGTTAATCTACCATTTTCCAAAAAATCTAATAAAAATGAATCTACCTCAGGTCTTGCTTTATCAAGTTCATCTATAACAAGAACTACTGGGCCTTCTTTTGAACTATTTAAAGCTTGTAAAAGTACACCCTCTTTTAATGATTTAGCTGGATCTTGTTTAATAACCCCTTCTATGTTTACATCATATTGAAAATTTTCTGTTCCCATTCTAGGAAAACATTGAACAAATTTTTCATCTGCTCCAATCATCTTTGCAAAAGTTTCTGCTAAAAAAGTTTTACCTGCACCAGACTTTCCTTGTAGAAGTAATGTTGGAATACTTTTCCTATTTCTTTTACCTGCTTCATTAAATAATAATACTAATTTTGCTAAATCTTTAGATGCAAAATATCCATGTTCTTTTAATTTCTGTTGTATTTCATCTATTTTTTCTGACATATTCTAACCTCTCATATATTTTATATAATCATATATTAT
>CALIMU010000043.1 GCA_938045355.1 uncultured Clostridium sp.
CCGGCTTGTCTTTGCTTTTCCTATTTATTTTGGACAGTTCTCTGTCCGCTTGGTTCTTCTCTAAAGGATATTGTTTATTTTTCAATGTACTGTATTATATGTTCTTGCTTTCTCTTAAGCACATGTTTTATTATAGCTTTATAACGCTATTCTGTCAATACTTTTTTAACAACTTTTTTATTTTTTTATTTTTAAAAAAGGTGCCAATTTCTTGACACCTAAAATATAACATGTTTCTTTCTACTTTTCAATAGTTTTTGATATTTTTTCTACTATTTCTTAAAATTAATAAATTTGTTTGTCTTTTGGTTCTTCAACCTGTTTTGCTTCTATATATTGTATATATGGTTCACCATTTTCTATTTGAATCTTTCCTTTTAGATCATACCATTTTCCTTCTTCCATCTTACCATCAGATTTTACTGGATATCCTACTAATGTCATATCAATTGCACAACAATATATTTTCCACAATCCTATTCCTATATATCCTTCTTTTATTTCTTCTGATTTAAATGTTCTTCCTACTATTCTAATGTTTTTATCTTTAAATATTTCTGGGTTTTCATATATTGCTTCCATTATCTTCATATAATTATCGACTGTTATTTCAACTACATTATCACCATCTATATATCTTTTTGCAATCTCTTGTTTTTGTGTTTTTAAATTATCAGTAGCATCTGTATTTTTAAGTTCATTTATCATCTCTTGTGTTGCATAAACGACATCTGCTACTTGTACTTTACTATTTTCGTCTATATTTTTAATATTGTTAATTTCTCTCACTTTTCCAAGCATTTTTTGTAATGATAGGCTTTCTTCTAATTCAAACATATATTGATTTATGCTTTTCATTTCTCCTACAATTTTCATCTTATATTTTTTAACAAATGCTTCTATATCATCTTTTGTTACACCTTGTTGAAATCCTACTAATATCCTATTATCTATATACCATGTTTCTGTTTCTGGATCTACTGTTATATATTTCTTTTTAACTGGTTTTATATACTCTGTTTCTGTTTTTGCATCTGCATTTAAATATACACCTTTAAATTCATATTCCTTATCATTAGAAATTTGTTTAGTATTTTGATAATTTGTAGTATTTATTCCAATTTGTTTTCCTTTTCTATTTAATACTGAATCACTTGCTTTACCATCTCCTGCGTATACTATTAATGTTATTGATAATATAAATACTAAACTAGATATACCTATCTTTCTATTTCTTGGCTTTGCAAAAATAAATAATATTATTAATATAGTTACACCAAAAACTCCCATCACATTAAACTGTTTTCCTATATAATTTGAAAAGCTTTGTGTAAAATATAAATATAAATATAAACCTATCACACCTAATATCCAAGCTTTTTCTATCAAATTTGATATCATTTCTGTTTTCTTATTTTTTTCCATATTTCCTGTATGTATCATTTTTTCTCCCATTCTTTATACTAAATCACTAAACAACTTATCAAATAAACTGTTATAAATATTGATGCAATTAAAACTATAACAAACTTCTTATTAAATGACTTGTTTAGAAGTATTGTATTTTTTATATCAATCATAGGTCCTAATAGGATAAATGCAAGTATACTATTTTTGCTTAAACTATTCATAAATGTTCTTGCTATAAATGCATCTGATGTTGAACATAAGCTTAAAGCAAATGCAAGAAGCATCATTATAAATGTTGATATATACTTATTCTGAACAATTCCTCCTATATTACTTATTGGAAGTAATATTTGCATTGTGGCTGCAAGAAGTGCACCTACTGCCATATATGATATTATTCCCATAAAATCACCATACATTATATTAATTATATTTTTTACTCTACCTATTGGTCCTGTTTCTTTTTCATGATTTGAACATGAACATCCTTCATGATGGTGATTACATGTATGTATATGTTCATGATCATGATGATGGTGATGATGTTCATATATTTCTTCTTTTAATACTACATCCTTACATATAATATCTAATATAATACCTACAACTAAGGCAACTACTACCCCAAATATTGTCCTATATACAAATAATTTTGGCATTTCAAATCCAAAAAGTAACATTTTTTCTGTTTCTCCAAATGCAAAAAATGTTGATAATAATACAACAGGGCTTATTATTGGTGATGCAAGCATAAAACTTACTATTACATTTGTTGGTACTTTTTTCTTCTTAAGTCTCATCGCTATTGGTATTACTGCACAATCACATGCTGGTATAAATAGCCCTAAAAATATACCTACCAAACTTCCAAGCACCCTATTTTTAGGTATCATTTTACTTATTCTTTCTTCTGAAACAAATTCTTCTATTATTGCAGATATTAATGCTCCTAATAATAGAAATGGTATTGCTTCTAACATTATTGTTGTAAAATATATTGCTATATCTCTCATTTTATCTCCTTCTTAAATCACATTATTATAAATAATATCACTATAAATCTAAAAATACAATATCGCAAATTATTTGCATATAATATAATCTAAATATAATATTGCAATTATAACATACAATACATATAATAAAATAAACAAACAAAATATATGACAAGTAAGAATAAGTTGTATTATGCATTATTATTTATATCTTCTTTTAGTTTTGGGCAGTCTTCTTCTGACCAGCTGAAAGAACTCATTAATAGTGCATTAGAGAGAGATGGACAGTACCAGCAGCAAAATCTGGAACTGCAATATGTGGATATCGACCAAAAGAGATTAACTG
>CALIMU010000044.1 GCA_938045355.1 uncultured Clostridium sp.
GACATATTATATATTAAAATATTTTTTCTTTGATTTCCCGGAATCCATAATTTTTCTTTATATGTATTTCCGATCATCTGCTTTTGCTTCTGCATATATTGTATATTCACCTTCAAGATTGTTTATAATCATATCAAAATAATAATTTGTTCCTGATATATTTCCATTATATATATCTATTCTTTTACCATTTTTTTCTAAATATATTTTTACTTCTTTTGGTTTTTCTATTTCTCCATTTTCGTTTTTTAAAAATATATTTGCTTCTCCTGTTAAATAATCTCTTCCATCATTATAATGTATTCCTCCGGAATTTATATGTATCTGTTCTTATCACATATTCAGGATTTGTTTTTTTTTTAATGTTATTATACTATTTCCTACAGATATATTTGTTCTCATATGTTTTACTACTACATCTTTTCTTATATTTCCGAGATACCCATAGTTTTTCACTATATACTTTTCCGATTATTTCCTACAGCTTCTGCATATATTGTATAATTTCCATCTTCTAAATCATTTATTGTTATATCAAAATAATATTTATTATCTTTAATCTTACCTACATAGAAATTTTTCTTTTTACCATCTTTTTCAACATATATTCTTACTTCTCTTGGTGTTTCTATATTTCCATCTTGATCTTTTAAAAATATATCTGCTTCTCCTGTTAGATAATCTCTTCCATCATTATAGTGTATTCCTCCGAAATTTATATGCTTCTGTTCTTATAACATAATTATTTATTCTCTTATCTTCAAAAGTTAATATACTTTGTCCTACATTTATTGTTTTTTTCATATCTTTTTCTGATATTTTATTTCTTAATCTTTCATGTATCCAAAGTTTTTCACTATATATATTTCCGTTCATTATCTTTTGCTACTGCATATATTGTATATTCACCTTGTAAATCATTTATTATTGTATCAAAATAATATTTATTATCTTTAATCTTACCTACATAAAGTTTTTTCTTTTTACCATCTTTTTCAATATATATTTCTACTTCTTTTGGTGTTTCTATATTTCCTGTTTCACCTCTTAAAAATACAATTGCTTCACCTGTTAAATAATCTCTTCCATCATTTATATGAAGTCCATTTATTTTTTCTGTATCTGTCGCTATTACAAATTTTGTATTAACTTTTTTAAATTCTATTTTATCTTCATCAATTTTTACATGTGTTTTAAGTTCTTTATTTGAAATTAATTTAGAACTTACATTTTTAATTTTTTGTGTATAAGTTTTTCCGATCTTCATCTTTAACTTCTACATTTATAGTATATATACCTTCTAATGGATTCATAATTATATCAAAATAATACCTATTTTCTGATAGTTTTCCATTATACATATATATTTTCTTATTATCTTTTTCTAAATATATTTTCACATCAACAATCTTTTTATTATTACCATTTTCATCTCTTAAGTTTATATCTGCTTCACCTGTTAGGTAATCTCTTCCATCATTATAATGTACACTATCATATTTTTGTGAATAACTTTCTAAAATATAGTTTGATTGTCCTTTTTTTATAAATGTGAATTTTCCTTCTGATAATATTATATCTGTTTTCATTTCTTTTAAAGACATTGTTTTTCTTTGATTATTTGGTATCCATAATTTTTCACTATATACTTTTCCGATTATTATCTTTTGCTTCTGCATAAACATTATAATCACCTTGTAAAGAATTTATAACCATATCAAAATAATATTTTGTATTTTGGTCCATTTTTCCTACATAAAAATTATATCTTGTACCATTTTTTTCTAAATATATTTTTACTTCTTTTGGTATTTCAATATCTCCGATATTGATCTCTTAAAAATACAATCGCATTTCCTGCAACATAATCTGCCCCATTATTATTATGAATTCCATATACATTAATTGTATCTGTTGCTATCTTAAATATTCTTGGTATCTTTTTTATACTTATTGTACTTCTTTGTTGTATTTCAAGCTTATATCCTTTTGTTTCTATACTAGATTTTACACTATCTATAGTATCTAATTGTCTTTCTAATGTTGAGTCTACAGTATATGATGTATTTGAAGCCATTTTTGCATACATTAAATATTTTCCATTTTCTTTCATATTATCTGCTTTTATCTTATATTTATATATATATGTAGAAACTTTTTCTACTTCTGCATTTATTATACTGTTATCTGTTATATTTTTTAAAAATATAGTTGGTTTTTCACCTAATGGATGAATCCCTTCTTCAAATACTTTTTTTAATTCTACATTTCCTTCTACATACACTCCTGAATTTTCTTTATTAATTCCCATTGTTTGTATGTTTCCGAAGTAAGCTTGCCTTACTTTTTCCGGTCTACAGCCTTTATAACTAAACTTATAGGATATACCTTATTAGTACCTCTATCTTTTATAGAAAATATAACTCCTGCATTTATGCCAGACTTAACTTTTAATCTTATTTCACCTGTCATTATATTAACATCAAAATCTAAATTTCCTTCTTTTTCTTCAATATTATATTCTAATTTTGTTTTATCAAGTCCTATTGTATTTAATGTTAATTTCTTTTCTTTCATTATATTTACATTTAATACTTTTGGTGTTGTTAAATTTCCTTCACTTTGTGTTATAATTTCTCCACCATCTTTTATTTCTATTTTTTCACCTACTGCTAAAACATAGGTTTTCATATTAAACATAATTATGAAAAATGTTAAAATCATCATTATATTTAATATCATTTTTTTATTT
>CALIMU010000045.1 GCA_938045355.1 uncultured Clostridium sp.
CCCAGCCAGACTGAACTTTAGATTGTGATTTATCCTGTTTAGGAGTTGTTTCTTTTTTAATTTATACATTAAATGCAGAAAATGCAAATGTTCCCATATATACTTGCATTACTGGAACAAGTACTACTAGAACGAAGAATATTAAAACAGCACCAACAATTAAATATGTAAGTTCTGGTAATACCTTCATTAATTTTTCCAATTGGTCATTTATATCAATTTCCATTAAATTTAAAAGTTTTCTCATCATTTCTGCTAAGTTTGTTTGCATCCCAATTTTTATCATTTCTGTTGTCATAGGTGAACCGAAGTTTTGAATCTTCAAATGGTTCTATCCATAATTCACCATTATATACTTTATTAATGGCTTGTTCTATTAATGTTATCATTATTTGGTTATTAACAACATTTCTTGATACTTCTAAAGCTTCTTGTATTCTTACACCATTTGTTATATTCAAAAGTAATGAACGTATAAGTTTTGTATAATCTAATGAATATATAAGCTTTCCGAAATATAGGCATCTTATATTTAAACATATCCCATTGATATTTTCCTTTTGGTGTTGAAAAATATGCTACAACTACAGATACAATTGCTATAATTGAAATTGTTGGTATATACCAATATTTTATTGTCAAATTTAAAAAGTTTGCAAATGCAAGTGTTACTTCTGGCAATTTATCTTTTGAACCTATTGAATCAAAAACATTTTGTATTTGTGGTATTGCAACAAGTGTACATACTACAAGCATTACTAAAATACCAACAAACATAGCAACATTAGGTAATACTATTTTTCTTACTCTTTTTCTTATTGCATCTGAAGATTCTATATATTCAATAGATTGTTTAACAGCTTCTACCATTGTTCCGTGAAAGCTCTCCAACCTTTATAATATTTGTAACAATAAATGGAAAAACCTTAGGATATTTTTCCATTGTTTCATACATATATTCTCCTGCTTCTATACTTATTAATGTTTCATTTAATATGTTTTTAAGTTTTTTTGATTCTGTTGATTTTATAATCATATTAAGTGCATCAATATTATTAAAATTTGCTTCTTTTAATACTAATAAATTTTGCAAAAATATTATTATATCTCTTGTTTTTACCTTATTTCCTGTTAAAAATGAGAGATCTATTTCTTGATTTAATGTTTGTGATACATTTTTATCATCTTTTGCATTTATTTTTGCATTTTTAATATCATCATTTGTTTTTAATATTCCTTCAAACTTCATTCCATTTTTTGTTTCAGTTATATCAAGTGGTTGAAGCTTATTTCTTTTTAATATATTTATACAATCAATTCTTGTTTTAGCCTGTAATGTATTTACATATACATTACCTTTTTTATCCATCGCTTTATATTTAAATTCTGGCATGTCATTTTTCCTTTATTTTTATTAATATAATGCTAATTTATTATTAACTTCTCCGAAGTGTTGTAAATCCATCTAATACCTTTTTCATGGCATCTATTACAAGTGGTCTGTAATTTTTCTTCATAGCTATTTTTCTTATCTCAATTGTTGATTTTTCTTCCATTATAGCTTGTTTTATTTCATCATCTAAATTAAGAACTTCAAATGCTGCTATTCTTCCTAAAAATCCAGTATAATTACATTTTTCACATCCCACTGTATCAAATGTCTTCTTTTTATTTAAATTAAATTTAGTATTATATTTTTCCCCTATTTCTGTTATTATCTTCTTTTCTTCTTCTGTATATTCTCTTTCTTTAGAACAATGTGGACATACTCTTCTTACAAGTCTTTGTGATACTGATGTAGCAAGTGTTGATGCAATATCATAATTTGATATTCCCATTTTTCTTAATCTTGTTACAACTTCTATTGCGTCAATTGTGTGTATTGTTGATAAAACATAGTGTCCTGTTTGTCCTGATTGCATTGCAATTTCTGCAGTTTCTAAATCTCTTATTTCCCCTACAAGAATTATATCAGGGTCTTGTCTTAAAACTGTTCTTAATGAACTTGCAAAACTTGTATTTTCATCTATTTCTATTTGGTTTATCCCTTCAACTCTTATTTCAACAGGGTCTTCAATTGTTGTTACATTTATTTCAGGTCTATTTAAATAGTCTAATATACTATATAGTGTTGTTGTTTTACCTTCACCTGTTGGTGCTGCTATAACTGTTATACTATTTCTTTTATCAAAACTATTTTTTAATATTTCTTCATCTCTTGGAAATCCTAAATCAAATATATCTTGTATCCCTTTATTTTTCTTTAAAAGTCTTAAAACTATCTTTTCTCCGATGTACATTTTTTTGTGATGATACACGGATATTATAATCTGGGTAAAGTATTATACGTCCATCTTGTGATATACTCTTTTCTTGATACATATTTGATATTGCTTTTATTCTACCTATTATATTTCCGAAGTCTCTTATTACTCATATTAGATACTGTAACTAATTGTCCGGTCTATTCTATATCTTACTCTTATAGTTTCTTCCATAGGTTCTATATGTATATCTGATGCTCTTTTTTTCATCCCAGTTTTTATAATCATATCTATCAATGTTGTTACATCAGAATTATCACTTATCTCTTTTCCTTCTGTATTTTCAAGTTGTGTTAATATTTTATCTATATTACTTTCAAATGTAAAATATGGTTCTAAAGTAAGTCCTTTTCCGAAGAGCAAGAAGCCTTATTTTCTTTAAGCTTTCTTCATCATTTGGTCTTGAAAAAGCAACTCTAAGTCTACCATTATTTACTGCAAAAGGTATTGCCTTTGTTATTTTTGCTATATCAAGTGGATAATATTCAGTTATTGAAACTGTTATATCTTCTGGTTTTATATCTATTCCTTCTACTCCAAAAATTTTACCTGTTTCTTCTAAAAGAAGTTTTCTATCTGTTATTCCTAGTTTTTCTATTATATCTACTAATCTCATTCCAGGGTGTAATACTTGATATTCTAAAGCTTTTTTTACTTCTGTATCTGTTAATACTCCTCTTTTAACTAATTCTAGTCCTACTGGTATTTTAGGCATTTTATTCTCCTATCTTTTTATTCTTTTGTATTATTTTATTATTGTTCAATATAATTATTTTCTATTGTTTTAAATGTTTTATTTATTGTAATCCTATTTTGTAGTATTTCTTGTTTTAAATCTGGTATTCTTGCCAATAAGTCTTTTGTCAGATATTCTGCTATTGTACCTTCTCTAAATCTAAAGATTCCAAAATCTCCTGCAAAATAATCTTCAAGTTTAAACCAAAATCCTTTTGGATTATTCCTTTGATCATTATTTATACCACCACCGTTGAAATATATATCAATATATTGTGCCATATCCGCATTAACAACTTCAGTTTTTGTATCTTTATTTATATATACATATTTTTTATTTGTATTTTTATCATATTCTACTTGTTTATATATTCCATTTAAATTTGGCATATTATTTTTATCTGAATCAGTTATTTCTTCCCCACGTAATTTTTGTACAACATATTTTTGATAAAGATATATATTATCACTTTGATCTACTCTTCTTGCTAATTTACTCATCCATATTCTTACATCTCTATTATTTATTACATTTCCATCTTGTGCAATATTATCTTCATTTGTTGCAAGAAATACTCCTAAATCTTTACCAAATAATTGATCTTTTTCAAGTAAATTCTGTGTTTTTTTTCTAAACTTTAATTCTTTTTTTCCTTCTGCATTCACCTTATAATATGATTCAACTAAAACTAAATTAACCTTTATCTTAACATCTTGATATTCATAATCATACATGTCAACAATATTTGATAATCTTCCTAGTTCACTACCATCTGAATCACTTATATTATTTCTCTTTTCTATATTTACTTCTCTATAATCTATTTGTTGTCCTCTTACTGTTTTTTTTATTAAAACTTTATCACCATTTACAAATATATCATATATTTGATTTTCTACAGTAAGTGTTTTTACATTTCCGTGATAAATTTTCCCCTTGCGATTTTCTTTTTTGTATCTCATTTATTTCTTGGCTTAATTTACCATTTACAATTGTATCTACTTCTATTTCTCTTATTTGATTAGAAATTCTAGTAAGCATAGATATAGCTATACCTATTGTTATAACAACAACAACTATTGCTATAGATATATCTATTCCTGTAAAACCTTTTCTTTCCTTTATTTTTTTCATAAATATTTCTTTCTCTTTCTTATAATTTATCTAACTTAAATATTTAAATGATGTATATAGTAAGTAAATAAATCCTGTTACAGTCATAAGTATTGGAGTTATTGGTGTAAATGTTTTCCATTTTAATTTATGTTCTTCTTTTTTCTTATCTATTTCTGGTTTTTTTCTATTTTCTAATTTTTTTAATATTATATTATTTGTTGTTATTACTTCTATCATTATAAATATTATGAAAGTTATAATTACAGATGGTATCATTACTGCATTTCCAAATATCATTATAAGTATAATTACAACAGACATAACATCTGCTATATAGCTTATTTCCTTATTCTTTCTATATTTATTCATTTGGAACATAGTTATAAGTATTAAAATACCATAATATATTATTGCATATAACATATTATTCTTGTTATTCATAAGTTCAAATAAATATCTTGCCATTGTTATTATAGCAGTAAGTGCCACACCATATGCAAGCATTGATTTATCTATTCCCTTACTATCTTTATCTATTGCTGCTGTTAAATACATAAAACTATATACAAAAGGTATTGCAAGTATTGATAATATACTAATCATATTAACCATTCCAAAGCCAGATAAATTTAAAGCTACTACTCCTAAATTAAATACATTATATATTATCAAAAACATTATCCCTGTAAATATTTCTGTAAATAAATATTTTGAATCTATATTTTTCTTACAATGTAAACATTTACCTCCCATAATTAAATATGATAATACTGGTATTTGTTCTAATATTCCAAGTTTATGATTACAGTGTGGGCAAAAACTTGGCTTTCTTACTATATCTATTTTTTTAGGTATCCTATATCTTGCTAAAGTATAAAAACTCCCAAAAAACAATCCTATTATAAATATTGCTACATTTAATAATATCATTATATATATATCCATTTTAATCCCTCCATACTTAAAATTTCCTTATTAATTTTTATCATATACAAATCATTTTTGGTAGTTTTTTTACTTTTTTTATTAATTATGAAATATTTACAAGAAAAAAAGAAAATCATCAACATAAGTCTTTTATTTAACTTACTATTAATGATTTTCTTTATCATGTAACAATTAGTATATTTCCATCATCATCTTTCATCTTTTTTATAATCTGAATATTTTGTACATATATTCCATAATCATCTAAAAAATATGCTATTAATCTAACAAAATTAATATTATAATTATCTTTTTCCTTATCATATTCTATAACCATATCTTCTGTAATATTATGCTTTATTATAAACTCTTTTACTTCTTGTATCTGAATTTTCTTCTTATTTGGAGTAAATACAAAACAGAAGATATCTTCTAATCTATTATCTTTTTTAAATTCTATTATAATATCATCCAATTTTCCATTTAATAAGTCTTCAAAAGATAAATTACATAAAACTTTTCTAGAATTCTTATTCAATAATACAATTATTATATTTTCCTCTTTTATTACAGTACTTAAAGGAATATTTATACTTTTCATTACATATATTTGTTCTTTAAAAAAATATATCTTTAAATCTCCATACATATTATAATACTTATTTTCATTTAAAACATTATTACTAATATCTAAA
>CALIMU010000046.1 GCA_938045355.1 uncultured Clostridium sp.
TATATTATTTTAGATTATATAGTAAATGAATAAAAAATAAAAAAAGTTATTCAAATTAATACTTTGAGTGATGTTTTAATGTAAAGTTAAAATACATTACAAGTGTTGACAAATGATTATTTTTAGTGTAAAGTTAAATAGACTTACATTAGGAGAGAATATGGAAGAAAAAATAATATATTATGGTACACTATTAGAACTGTATGGAAAACTCCTTACAGATAAACAATATTCAGCAATAGACAAGTACTATAATATGGACTTATCGTTATCAGAAATTGCACAAGAAGATAAGATAACAAGACAAGCTGTTAGGGACAATATAAAAAAGGCAGAAGAAAAATTGGAATTTTTTGAAAGTAAATTGAAATTGTATAAAAACTTTAAAAAAGAAGACAATATAGTTTCAAAACTAGAAAAAAACATAATTAATCTAACTGCTAAAATAACTACTCTTTCTATTGATAAGTATGAAAAAGAAAAATTAGATAATACATTAAAAGAAATAATTAAAAATGTAGATTCATTAAAGAAAATTTAAGTTAAGGAGAAAATATGGCTTTTGAAGGACTTTCATCAAGATTACAAAATATTATAAGGAAGATAAAGGGAAGTGCTAGAATAACTGAAAAAGACCTTAAAGAAATGACAAGAGAAATAAAGCTTACATTATTAGAAGCTGATGTTAACTTTATGGTTGTTAAAAAGTTTATAAAAAACATAGAAGAAAAAGCACTAGGTGAAGAAGTTTTAAAATCACTAACACCAGGGCAACAAGTAGTAAAAATAGTTAAAGATGAATTAACTAAAATACTTCGGAGCAGAAAATAGTGAGATAAAATTTGTAAATAGTCCAACAGAACCTACAATAATAATGTTAATGGGGCTTCAAGGTGCAGGTAAAACAACACTTGCAGGAAAACTTGCAAACCACTTTAGAAAAAAAGGTAAAAAACCATTGCTTGTAGCATGTGATGTATATAGACCAGCAGCTATAAAACAATTAGAAGTTGTAGGAAAAAGTCTAAGTATACCAGTATATTCAAGAGAAGATACAAAAGATGTACTTAGAATTGCAAAAGAAGCAATAACAAAAGCAAAATCAAGTATGAATGATCTTGTTATTCTAGATACAGCAGGTAGACTTCAAATAGATGAAGAACTGATGAGTGAGCTTAAAAAGATAAAAGATAATATTAATATTACAGAAAGTCTTTTAGTAGTTGACTCAATGTCAGGACAAGATGCAGCAAATGTTGCAAAAAGCTTCTCAGAAAAACTTGATATAGATGGTATTATTATTACAAAACTAGATGCAGATACAAGAGGTGGTGCAGCACTTTCTGTTAAAGAAATAACTCGGAAAACCAATTAAGTTTGCATCAGTAGGTGAAAAACTTTCAGATATTGAAGAATTTTATCCAGATAGAATGGCATCAAGAATTTTAGGAATGGGTGATGTTTTATCAATAATTGAAAAAGCAGAACTAGAATTTTCTGAAGAAGAATCTAGAGAATTAGAAGAAAAAATAAGAAAAGAAAATTATGACTTAAATGATTATCTAAAACAAATGAAAAAAATTAAAAAAATGGGTTCATTATCATCACTACTTAAGATGATACCAGGAATGGGAAATCTAAAAAATTTAAATGTAGATGATAAGGAAATTGTTAAGATTGAAGCCATAATACAGTCAATGACTGAAAAAGAAAGGCAAAATCACAAAATATTAAATGGTTCTAGAAGAAAAAGAATTGCTATGGGTAGCGGAACTTCAGTAGAACAAGTTAATAAGTTTATAAAATCATTTGACTTATTTAAAAAAGTCATGAAAGATATTAAAAATCCAAAAGATTTAAATAAGATAATGTCAAAACTTAAATCAGGTGGATATGGAAAAATTTAAAGGAGGAAAAAATGGTTAAAATAAGACTAAAAAGAATGGGAAAGAAAAGAAAACCATTTTATCATGTTGTAGTGGCAGATGCTAGAACAGCTAGAGATGGAAAGATAATAGATAAAGTAGGAACATATGATCCAATGACAACACCATCTACTATAAATATTGATTTAGAAAAAGTAACTACATGGATAAAAAATGGGGCAAAACCTACAGAAACAGCTAAAAAGTTAATAGATATAGCAGAAAAAGCTGGAAAATAGTGTATAGGAAAAGATAGGGTGTAATATGGAAAAAACTGTTGAATTATTAAAAGCACTTGTAAAAGCAATAACAGGTGAAGAATCAAAAGTAATAGAATCGATTTCTGAAGAAAAGATGGAATTAGTTGTAATTGTATCAGAAGAAAATATGCCAAGAGTAATTGGTAGAAATCGGAAGAGTTGCACAAAATATTAGAAATTTAGTGAGATTCTTAAAAGATACAAATAAACAAGTATATATCCGTTTTGAAACAGAAGAAGAATATAATGAAAAGGCAAAATAATTGATATATGAAAATATATTTAAAAGATGATTTACAAAAATTAAGACAGCAAGAAGATAGTAAATATATTGTAATAGGTAAGATTGATAAAAAACACCGGAAATTATGAAGAATACAAAGTTAGTATATATAGTGATGACATATATAGTATAGAAGAATATAATGATATATATAGTTATTTAGAATCAAAAGTTT
>CALIMU010000047.1 GCA_938045355.1 uncultured Clostridium sp.
TATTTTAAAATATGTTTTTTCAATTAATTTAAATAATTCAAGCAAAATAGTAATTTTTATTTTTTCATTAAATTTAATTTATTTTGTTCTATTTTTTCTTTTCTTTTTATTTTTTCCCTTTTTCCTTTTTTCTTTGATTTTATTCTTACTTTTGCTTTTACTTATATAATTATTTTTTATTTAAACTTAAATAATCCAAACTTAAAACTTATGTATTAAAAGAGTTATCAGATTTTAAATCTAATAACTCTTATTTTCACTTTTTAATATTTTTTCTTAAGCTTTTATTAAAATTTTCTTAATATAACCTGATGCTTCTAAATCTGCTATAATAGCATCATATTTTGGATTCTTGTATTCAAAAACTTCTGGTATCCGTCTTTTAGCATTATATACATAGCTATATATTATAATGTCTTTATCTTTTTTTAGAAGAATAAGTTTTATCTTATAACTTCCTCCTCTATTTCCTACAAGCTTATCATCAATTATAAGTTTATAATTTTCTCCTTTTAAATATTCTACCATATATTCCCTATATGGATGTATAAAACAATCCATATCTACATTTGAAGCACCTTTATTTTGTTCCAATTCTTTTACTAATTTTATTTTAAATGTCATAATAATCTCCTCCTCTTAATGTATAAATTTACACATCAATTATTTTTTATTTTATGTTCTTACTCTTCTGCTATCATAAATTATATATGTAATATAAAAAATAAACAAGGTAAATATTTAAAATATTTAACATTGTTTATCTTTTTACACTTTAATTTATACTTTTATAACTTATTTTTTCACAAAGTATAATTATATAATATATTCTATTATTTTTTGCCTTTAAACAATTTTATCTTTTTCTTTGTAGGAATAGATATAAGTTTTGGATCTACATCAAAAAGTTCTATTTCTTTTATAAGTACATTACCATCATATATACAAAGAAGTGTT
This sequence comes from uncultured Clostridium sp., assembly GCA_938045355.1. Next base: position 958 of record CALIMU010000047.1, read on the forward strand.
GTTTTTCCAGTATATATAGCTACTTTTACTTCTTCTAATGATAATACTTCTGTTTTTAATGCTGGAGATACTGCTGCATAATTTGTATTTTCTTCTTCACTGACTCTTTCTAAAACATCAAATTTCATAGCTTTAGCCACAATTAAATGAAGTATCTTATCCATCTTTTGATATAAGTCTGATATTTGATATATATATTTATCTTTTAATACATTTTGATATCTAATATATCTTTGTCTATATATTTCATCTATAACTTCTTCATTTGTATATATTGCTTCTATTCTATCTTCTAACATATCATATACTATTTTTTGATATTCTATCATTAAATTTTCTAATAATTCTTCTTCCTTTTTAGCATCTCCCTTTACTTTTTCATAATCTAATATATATTTTATCTTTTCTTCTAATATTCTCTTATGTTCTACATAATTTTCTGGATTACCTATTTTAGAAAGTTCTAAATTTTTATTATATACTTTTTTTCTTTTTTCAAATATTTGAATTGAAAAAAGTTCAATATTTTTAATTTCTTCTTTATCTATTTTTCCTATATCATCTTCTTCTATATCTAAAATATCTATTATTGAATCTATATTTAAACTTCCATTAGAACTATCTTCATTTTTACTTTTTTCTATGGCTTTTAAATATTCATTATATTCTCTTTCTAAAACATTATGGCTATTTAATATCTTATCATATTCTGCAATAAGTTTATTATTTTTCTTTTTTTCTTCATTTACTTTTTGCATGAATTTCTTAATATCTTTCATTGCCATATACATATCTATTATTTTCTTATTTGCTTCAATCTCTAGCTTCTTTTCTTCTTCAGAACTCATAACAAAAACTATTTCTTTTAGAATTTCCATAAGTTTTTCTACATTATCATTTTTATATTTTTTTAATAA
>CALIMU010000048.1 GCA_938045355.1 uncultured Clostridium sp.
ATATATAACATTATTTAAAGCATTATATTTTTCTTTAGAATATTCATCAAATTCATATTTTAACTCTATTTTTCCCCATAGTAATATAATAAGTTTAATTAAAAGACCTATTGGTAAAAACAATATAAGTATACACAAAATATTTGCAATAAAATTTAAAATATGTATATTTTTTATTTTATTAAGAACAATGTCATTTTTCAACATTTCATTTGAATTTAGACTATTATAATATGTAGTTTCTCCAATAGTAATAGTTCCTAATTCATTTATTTCCTGTTTCTTTATATCATTTATTTTAGATATATTTTCTGAATAAGATATACCCGTATCAGGAATTGAAATATTCTTTCTTATTTGTCCACTAGCTGTTTTATTTGTTCTATAATCTTTTATCCCCCAACTATAACCTATACCTGATTTGCTTAAATTAATTTTAAATACTCCACCTAAATTCATACTTTTTCTAAATCTCCATCCCATATTAAACTCTCCTTATTTAATAGTATAACATATTTTATAAGTTCATTTAAATTATTAAACTTACTATTTAATTTCAAATATACATGTAATATAATCATTTCCATTATTATCTTCTATACATGCCATTTCAATATATCTATATATCCCTTTTGGAAGATTACCATAATCATCTTTCCAATTTCTTACATATATATAAGGTTCTTTAGTTGGCCATACATATATTTCATTTATGATTTGAGGTATTTCTTTTTTTCTATCTAATTTAATCCATTTTCCATTTTCATATTTATCTATTCTATACCATGGAGACTGTGAATGTCCTTCTTTTAAGCTTTTTTCAACTCTTATCCCTATATTTCCTATAACTTCTAACACTTTAATAGTCGCTTTTTTATATCCTATCTCTTTTATATCATCTTCATAAGTTTCTATTTTATCTTTATTGTTAAGCTTATTATTCTCTTTTTTCAAGCTACTATTTTCATCATATAATTTTATATTACAAATACTACTTAAAATACATATTATACATATAAGTACAATTGATATTATTTTTACATTCTTTTTCATATAATCATCCTTAATCAAAATATATAAAAAAATACTTGGACAGAAGTATAATATTAAAATTTTCTCTATCCAAGTATCATTACTATTTAAGCCTTATTACTAGACATAAATACATTTCTCATCTTATCTTTAACTATTTCTTTTATTTTTTGTTTACCCGCACCCATATATGCTCTTAAATCAATTACTTCTGGATGTTCTACAAAATATTTTCTTATTTCAGATGTCATAGCAAGTCTTAAATCTGTATCAACATTTATTTTAGATACACCTTCTTTTGCTGCACGGTTAAGCATATCATTTGGCATTCCTTTTGCTCCTGGAATTTTTGCTCCAAATTCATTTGCTGTATTTACAAGTTCTGGTATTACACTACTTGCTCCATGTAGTACAATTGGTGTTTCTGGTAAAACTTTAGTTATTTCATTTAATATATCATATCTTAATTTTGCTTCACCTTTAAATTTGTATGCTCCATGACTTGTTCCTATTGCTATCGCTAAACTATCTACACCTGTTTCTGTTGCAAATTTTAATGCTTCTTCAGGTTTTGTATATATTGCATGTTCTTCAGATACATTAACTTCATCTTCAACTCCTGCTAATGTTCCTATTTCTGCTTCTACTGTAACATTTCTTAAATGTGCATATTCAACAACTTTTCTTGTTTCTGCAACATTTTCTTCATATGGTTTACTAGACATATCTATCATTACAGATGTATATCCTGCATCTATACATTCTTTTGCTATTTCAAAACTCCCTCCATGATCTAAATGAAGTGCAAATGGTATTGTCACATTTTTTGATGCTGCTTCAATCATTTTTACAATATATCCGAAGTCCCATATATTTTATAGCAGAACTTGATGTTTGAAGAATAACTGGTGATTTTTCTTCTTCTGCTGCTTCTAATATTCCTTGTAATGTTTCTAAGTTTGTAAAATTAAATGCTCCTACACTATATTTTTCTCTTTTTGCTTTTAATAATATTTCTTTTGTATTTTGTAACATTTTTCTCTCCTTTATATTTTTTATTTTTTCTTTATAATTATTGCTTTTTGTAATATATGAACCTACAATTATATTATCTGTTCCTACATTTTCCAAAAATCTTGCTGTTATATTGTTTACCCCTCCGGTCTACACTAATTTGAAGACCATATCCTTCTTTTTGTACTATTTCAGATATATTTTTTATCTTAGGTAATACTTCTTGTATTAGTTTTTGTCCACCTTTTCCTGGTATAACTGTCATAAACAGCAAGTTTGAAATATATGGTAATATTTCAATTATATTTTTTTCATCAGTATATGGATTTATACTAATTCCGAGCCTTTACTCCTTTTTTTTGTATATATCCAATTACTTCTTTTATCTTTTGTATTTGTTTTTCCTTAGTTTCTTTTTCTAGATTATATTCTTTTATTATTGCCTCATAATGTACTGTTATTATATCTGGCTCTAGAAAAGAAAATAAGTCTATATTTCTTTCTAAATCATATGTCATAAGATGTACATCTTTTTTCATAATACTTACTTGATTTAATAATGATAATTTTGAATACATATCATCAATATTATTCTTACTTTCAGTAAATTTACCATCCATTACATCAATATGAAAACTCTTTATCCCTGCTTCTTCTAAATTATATATATTTTTTATAAATCCTTCATTTTTTAAATCTAATATAGAAATTGTTAAATCCATTTTCCCTCTTTCCTAATTTACTTTTATTCCTGTAATTCCTTTATATTCTTCCTCTTCACCGAGCATTTATATTTTGGTATATCTTATATGTATTTTTTATATTTATTTCTATTTCTGTCATATCATCAACTTTAGTTTTAAGTGGTATTTTTATAGAAATATTATCATTTTGTGATGTTTTCTTGTTTAACTTAACGACTATATTAGTATAATCCAAGACCTTTTCTAGTTCCATATTTTGGATCTCTTTTATTATAATCTTTGTTATATATTCCTTATATGTATCCATCTTATTTGAACTTTGTTCTACTTTTTCTTTTATTTCTTTTTCATATGATAATATATCTTCATTTATCTTTTCTTCTAATGAAAACTTATATTGTAATATTTTTGTTGATTTTGTTATTTCAACAACTCCTGACTTATTAATTTCCATAGATATAATTATTCCCATTATTATTAACATCATAACTATTGTAATTGTTAATGTTATTAATGTTATTCCATTATTATTCTTATATATTTTTCTTTCCAATTTTTTATCCTTTTTCAATATATTTTATTGTAATTTTTCTAACATCTATATCTTCTTCTTTTTCTATTATTATCTTTAAATATCTATCTGGAAGAGCATCTTCTATAATATCTGCCCATTCTATAATACATGTTGCTCTATCATAATATTCATCTCCTCCCATATCATAGAATTCTTCAATATCTGAAAGTCTATATACATCAAAATGATATATTTTTTTACCATTTTTTATATATTCATTAACAATCGTAAATGTTGGGCTTGATATTTGATCTTCCATACCATATTCTCTTAAAAAACCTTCTGTTATTTTAGTTTTTCCGTACTCCTAAATCTCCTATCAAACATATATGTATAATCTCTTTATCTTTTTTTAATTTTTCGTTTAAAATTTTTGCAAGTTCTTTTCCAACTTTTTTAGTTTCTTCTTCTGTTTTTGTATATATTACTATTTCACTATTATTTTTAAATATATCTTCTTCTAATTTCATTCTATTCTGCTCCATAAAGCTTTAATTATTGTGTCTTCATTTATTTTAGTAGTATTTTCAATATTCCATCCTTTAAACATATATCCTTGTTTTATAGGGCTTGTTAAACCATTTTTTTCTAAAATTTCTTTTATTGTAGTACCTTTTTCTACTATTGCTGAAGGGAATGTTCCTATTCCTCCATCTAAATCAAATGAACATATAACCTTTGTTCCTAAATCTTTATATGAAATCCATTTTGCTACATATGTTGTGTTTTCATATATTTTAATAAAAATGTTTTTATCCCATTCTACAAACACATATCCATCTTTTCTTGGTATAGTTGGAAATTTAGGTATACTACCTTTTTCTATAATATATTTTTCTAAAATAACATTATTATCTGTAAATCTTATTTCAACTTCATTTTCTCCAACTTTTGAATATGGTGGAAGTTTTACTGTATTTTGTATATTGTTATTATTATCTTTAATGTTATTGTCTGATTCTGTTTCTTGATTATTTTCCAATTTATTTTTTACATCTTTATTAATAGTTTCTTTAAACTTTTCTAATTTATCTTTTTCTATTTCATCATCAATTATAATATCATCATATTTAAATGCTTTTTCATCTATTCTCTTTTTATTTATTATAGCTAAAATATCTATATCAAAATCAAGTTTATCTAATATTTTATCAATATTTATAGCTTCATCTTTTTCTTTTCCATTTTCTGTCTTTTTTATAATCACATATAATATCTTTAAAATATGTCTCCCATATTTGTGTAGAGCCGATATAACATATTACACCGCATTCACATATGACAAATA
>CALIMU010000049.1 GCA_938045355.1 uncultured Clostridium sp.
TATACTTTATAAAAAATATATTTGCTATAGCTTATCTTCAACTTATATTTTTATTCCTGAAAGAATTAAATTTATCCCTGAAAATATCATATATAGCCCCATTAATATCATTATTATTCCTGATATTCTATTTATTATCTCATAATTTTTTTTGATTATTTTAAATGTATTTTTTAACTTATCTATAAATATTGTTGCAATAATTATAGGAATTGTTATTCCCATTGAATATACAAAAAGCATCAATCCACCTTCTAAAACTGTACTTGAATTTAATGCACTATTCATTGCAAATGCTAGATATGCGCCTGAACATGGACTCCAAGTTAATGCAAAAAATACACCAAAAGATAAAGCTTTTAATCTTGTTAATGTATTATTTTTACCATCTACTTCAAACTTATATTCTTTATTTAACACATCTATTTTTAAAATTTCTAAATAATTAAGTCCCATAAGTACAACTAAAATCCCAAATGCAATATTCAGATATGGCATATATTTACCTACAATTGTTCCGAAGTGAACTTGCTAAAATTCCAAGTACCACAAATGTTATTATAAATCCGGTTATAAATAAATATATATTTGCATATTTTCTTATAATTCTTATTATTTCATCTTCTTCTAAATTTTCTTCTTCTTGTTCTTCTTTTTTTATCTTATTTCTTCTTTTACCCTTACCTTCTCCTATTAAATATCCAATTAATATTGGCATTACAGGCAATATACATGGTGATATATAGTTTAAAAGTCCTGCTATAAACATCTGTATATATATCATTATCATTTCCCCCTCTTTATTAAATATATTAATATTATAATACTATATCTATCATTTCTAATACTTTCTTTTTAAGTTCTCTATTTTCATCTTTTTCAAGTTTAGGATCTTTTTCTAATATTCCCATTGCATCTATTTGAGCATATGTAAGTATTTTCATATCTTCAAATATATTTGCAATTTTAAAATCAGGTATTCCATGTTGTTTTGTACCAAAAAGATCTCCTGTTCCTCTTAATTCTAAATCTTTTTCAGAGATTATAAACCCATTTGAAGTTTCTTTCATTATTTTTGCTCTTTCTAGAGCTATCTTTCCTTTTGTCATAAGTTTTAATATACAATATGATTCATATCCACCTCTACCAATTCTACCTCTTAATTGGTGAAGTTGTGCAAGTCCAAATCTTTCTGCATTTTCTATTATCATCATACTTGCATTTGGAACATTTATTCCTACTTCTATAACTGTTGTTGATATCAAGATATTTATTTCTCCATCTTTAAATTTTGACATTATTTCTTGTTTTTCTTTTTCTTTCATCTTACCATGAATACAAACAACATTATATTCTTTAAATCTTTCTTTATAGTTTTCAAGTACTTCTTCTGTTGATCTTAATTCCATTGTTTCACTTTGTTCTACAAGTGGACATACAACATATACTTGTCTTCCTTTTTTTAATTCCTGTTCTGTAAATTTATATATCTTTTCTTCATTATTATAATCTGTATATGTTGTTTTTATTTCTTTTCTTCCTCTTGGAAGCTCATCAATTATTGATATATCAAGATCTCCATAAAGTATTAATCCTAATGTTCTTGGAATTGGTGTTGCAGACATTACAATCGTATTTACAGCTTTCCCTTTTGCTATTATTTTTTCTCTTTGTCTTACTCCAAATCTATGTTGTTCATCTGTTACAACAAGTCCCAAATTATTAAACACTACATTTTCTTCTAATATTGCATGTGTTCCAATTAATATATCTATATTTCCATTTTCAATATCTTCTAAAACTTGTGTCTTTTCTTTTTTCTTCATTCCACTTTTTAATATCTGTATATTTATATTATACTTATCTAAAATCTGTTTAAAACTTTCTAAATGTTGATCTGCAAGTATTGCAGTTGGTACCATTACTGCCACCTGATATCCTGACTTTACTGCCTTATATGCTGCAAGTATTGTTATTATTGTTTTTCCGCGACCCTACATCACCTTGTATAAGTCTTTCTGTAACAAGATTATTTTCTAAATCTATTTCCAGCTCTTCTAATGTTCTTAATTGTGCACCTGTTAACTTAAATGGTAGACTATCTAAAATATCACTCATCTCAATATTTTTATCAAATGCTATTCCTTCTTCTCTTTTAGTCTCACCTTTTATATATAATAATGCTGTTTGAACTTTTAATAATTCTTCATAGCAAAGAGTTTCCCTTGCCTTTAATCTTTCTTCTTCTGTCTTTGGAAAATGTATATTACATATTGCATCTTTTATATCATAAAAATTTCTTTTCTTTTTTATTTTATCTGGTATTATATCTATAATATCCATATCTTTAATATTACACAAAACTTCTCTTATTGTCTTTCTCATAAAATTTTGTGTAACATTTTTAGTTAATCTATATATTGGATATAATCGTAAATTTTCTTTTAAACCTTTAGTTTGAAGTTTTGCAATATCATCTATACCATCATTATATATATCAAATCCATATATTTCTTTAAATTCAGGTGTTTGAATTTCATAATTACCGAAAAGCTCCTTTTACTTTACCATATAATATATATGTATGTAATTTTTTTATCATATTTTGAATAAAAGAATTATTATACCATACTGCTTCTATTTTTCCGTCCGCTGAATTTCAAATACAACTTTTTGTATTGTCATCTTATTTCTTATTCTTATATTCTTTACTTCTGAAATCGCTATTCCTATAACCTGAACTATTTTTTCATTATATAATTCTCTAAATACATTTATTCTTCTTCTATCCTCATATTCTCTTGGATAAAATGTTAATATATCATATATAGTACATATATCAAGTTTGTTAAGATATTTTGCCATTTTATCTCCAACTCCCTTGATATATTGTACACTACTATTTAATTCTAATTTTCCCATATTTAATTCTAATTTTATTTTTCTCTTGCTTTTACTATAACCCTATTAACACTATCATCTGTACATGTTATTAAAGTTATTTCTCTTTTTCCATTTGTTTTTTGTGATGTTGCTGAAACATTTTCTGGTTCTACAACATACATATCATATATTTCATATTCAATTGTTTTACCAGTAACATCTGTTATTTTTATAATATCACCTTTTACAAGTGTAGGTACTTTTGAAAAGAATTTAGTATTCCTATAATTATGTCCTACAATACATAAATTTCCTATTTTATTTGGATCTGGTCCCCAAAATTTTGTTGGTGATAATTTTAAAATTTCATCTGTTGTCTTATTTAAAATACCATAACTTAAATTAATCTTAGGTATTTCTATAACCCCAATTGTATAATACTTATCTCCAGATTTAGTTGTTTTAGTTGTTTGATTTACTGCTTTTTTGTATGCTTGATCTTCTTCAGGTGTTCTCTTATTTGGATCTTCAACTGTTTCTGTCTTACTATCATCTAATACTACTGTTTCTGAATCTTTTGTTAGCTTTACATTTGTATCATCATATTCTTCTATACTAAAATTAATAGAATTTAATACTTGTTTTGCTTGTTCTTCTTCTACATATTTACTATATTCTGCATATGCATAATATGAAAATAGTATTATTATAAGTATTAAAGCTATGAAGAAATTAACTTTATATATAAGTCTTTTTCTTTTTATTTCTGGTGAAACATTATATTTTTCAAACATTAATATTTGATTCATTATCTACTTTTCCCTTCTTTTTATGTTTATTTAAAACTGATCTATACTATTTAATTATACTATATTTTCATTTTTTTTTCAATCCAAAACCTGTACTAGAATACTGTTATAATGCTAAACTTAAATACCTTATTTTCTTAGATATATTACCATCCATATTTCTTATTAATCTTAATTGCATACTACGATATTCACCTTTTGTATTTTTTACTATTGCTACAAATATCGCATCTTTTTCTCCTATTTGTTCTGGAGTACTTATTTGTATTTGCACAAGTCCCATGTTTTCTATTAATTTAACAAACTTATCTTTAACTTCATTTACTTGTACATTTTCTTTATCTGTTTTTTCCTTCTTACCTTCTTCTAGGCTTTCACTATTTTTTAAATTTATTCCTATAACATTTTTTTCTTTATTATATTCTGCTTTTCCATCAAAATCTTTCGTAAATTCTTCAATCGCTTTATTTTTTTCATCTAATGTCTTTTCTTTAGCTATTCCTTCTTTTTTTCTTTCTTCTTCACTTGGAACCCCAGTATTATTAGGATTATTTACTAAACTTGTAATATTATCCCTTTTATCTTCTTTTTTAATATATCTATTATATATTATATATCCACTTGTTATTACCACTGATAATATCACAAGAATTATAATCCATCTATGTATTCCTCTTCCTCTTTTATATTTATTATCAGTAGGTCTTTTTACTCTTTTATTAGATTTTTCCATGTTTTCTCCTTTGTTTTTTAAGATCATAATTACATTATAGTTAAATTATATATTATATCTTTTTAGTTTTCTACATTAATATATATCATGTTTAAAATTTAATAAAACTGTTACAAATAAAAAAGCTCAAGACCTATTTTGTCTTGAGCTTTTTTGTTTTTCTTTTTTGTTTTTATTATAATTCTTCTGCAAATCCTTTTTGTAATTTTTTAAATATTAACCATCCTATAAACAATAATGCTATTGATATTATATACCATATACCTATTCCTTTAAAATCTGGTAACGTTTGAGTATAAAATATGCTTCTATATCCTTCTATAATTGTTGTCATTGGATTTAACATTATGACTTTTTTCATAAATCTTGCTGTTGTTGTTGAGCCATCTAATGTTGCTGTTGAATATACTATTGGTGTTGCATAAAACATCAACATTAATACTATTTGTACAAAATGTTCTATATCTCTAATATATACTGTAACTGCTGATAAAACAAATGATATTGCAAGTTGTAATATCATTTGTAATAACAATATTATTGGGAATATTATTATATGCCATGTAATTCCCTTTCCTCCACCTATACAAAATGCAAGAATTATTATTGTTGCTATTAAAAAGTTTATTGCACCACTTAACACTACAGATAATGGTAATATTTCTCTTGGAAAATATACTTTTTTTACTATATTAGCATTACCAATTATCGTATTTGTTGATTGTATAATTGTTGTTGTAAAAAAACTCCAAGGTATTAACCCAACACACACAAATATTAAATAATATGGTTGTTGTTGTTTTAATATATATGGGAATATCATTGCATATACTGCTATTTGTAATAATGGATTTAAAAATGTCCACATTACACCAAGTATAGAATTCTTATATCTTCCCCTTACTTCTTTTTTTACATTATTTTTTAAAAGTTCTCTATATTTAAAAATCTCTTTTATTAATTTCATATTATCCCCTTATTATCTTGTCCCTTCAATATATGCTTTTACAACTTCTGTTTTATCTCCATCTAATTTAATTCTACCTTCATGTAACCATATAGCTCTTGTACATAATGTTTCTACAGATCCGAAGTGAGTGTGTTACAAAAACTATTGTTTTTCCTTGTGCTTTTAATTCATGTAATTTATCAAAACACTTTGTTTGAAAATGTTCATCACCTACAGATAATATTTCATCAATAAGTAATATATCTGCATCAACATTTATTGCTACTGAAAATGCAAGTCTCATATACATACCTGATGAATATGTTCTAACAGGATTGTCTATAAACTCTCCAAGTTCTGAAAATTCTATTACTTTTTCTACTCTTTGGTCTATTTCTGCCTTTGTAAGTCCAAATATAGATGCATTAAAATAAATGTTTTCTCTTCCTGAGAAATCAGGATGAAAACCTGCACCAAGTTCCAATAATGATGTTAGCTTTCCATGTGTTTTTATTGTACCCTTATCTGGATATATTATTTTTGTCATAAGTTTTAATAATGTTGATTTTCCGTGATCCATTTATCCCTATAAGTCCAACTACTTCTCCTTTTTTTATAGTTAAATTTATATCTTTTAAAATTTCTCTTTTTTCCTTTTTCTTATTTCTTCCTAAAAATAATATTCTTTCTTTAAAACTATTAGCCCTATCATAATATACTGTAAAACTTTTACTTACATTTTTTACTTCTATTGCTATTTCTTCTTGTGTTTTTTTATTTGGCATTATTTTTTATTTTTCTCCTAATTATTAATTTTATATTTCTTATCATTAAACAAATTTATTATATCATCTTCTTTTTTTTTATTCA
>CALIMU010000050.1 GCA_938045355.1 uncultured Clostridium sp.
TAAATATTTTCCATATATATTTCATTTTAAAATGGTATTTTAACTTAAATGTTATACTATTTAAACAACAAATAAGAGAAACAAATTGTCTCTCTTATTTTATTTAATCATATATATTATTTATTTTTCAAATAGTAATTATACATTGAGCTACACATATCTGTTATATCAAGTTCTGGTTTCCAATTTAATTCTTTTTTTGCTTTTGATATATCTGCATATATCTCTGCAATATCACCATCTCTTCTTCCTACTATTTCTCTTTTCACTTTAAGACCTGTAACTTCTTCAAACTTAGTTATAATCTCAAGTACTGAATATCCTTTACCCATTCCCAGATTATATATTCCGAAGACCTTGTTTTTCTCTAGATTTCTTAAGTGCCGCTACATGTCCTTTTGCAAGATCAACTACATGTATATAGTCTCTTACACCTGTTCCATCTATTGTATCATAGTCATTCCCAAATATTTTTACTTTTTCCATTTCTCCTGTTGCAACTTTTAAAACAATTGGCATAAGATTATTTGGTATGCCTTTAGGATTTTCTCCTATAAGTCCTGATTTATGTGCTCCTACTGGATTAAAATATCTTAATATTATAATAGATAAATTCTTATCTGAAACATTCAATCCTTCTAGTATTTGTTCTGACATTAATTTTGTTCCACCATATGGATTTGTAAAAGATCTTTTTGCTGTTTCTTTTGCTGGTATACTATCAGGATTTCCATATACTGTTGCACTTGATGAAAATATAATACTTTTAACATTATATTTCTTTACCATTTCCAATATATTAAGAAACCCTACTAAGTTATTTTTATAATACATTATAGGTTTTTCAACACTTTCCCCTACAGCCTTATATGCTGCTAAATGTATTATTTCTCTTATATCATGATTTTTAAAAACATTTTCTAGGCTTTCTTTATCACATATATCAAGTTTAATATATTCTAGATTTTTCGCTTTTTCTTTTCCAACTATTTCTTTTATCTTATTAATTACTATACTACTACTATTATATTCATTATCTAGTATAAGAACTTTTTCATCATTTTCTAATAATTCAACTGTTATATGGCTTCCTATATATCCGAAGTCCCCCTGTTAGTAATACCATTTTTACCTCCTTACAGCTCCTACTTCTTTTTCTAATCCTTTAAGTATTTTATCCATAGTATCTACAATTATATTTTCTTCTAATGTTTTTTTACTATCTCTAAATACCATACTTATACTTACTGATTTCTTATTATTATATTCAAGTAATCCTTTTTCAAATACATATATATCAAATAATTCTATATTTTCTAATATATTTCCTGCTTGTTTTTTTACAATATTTCTAATTTTATCATATTCTATATTTTTATCTACAATGATTGATAAATCTCTTGTTACTTTAGGATATTTAGAAAATTGATTATATTTCCTATTTTTTGATATATATCTTATTATATCTGTTATGTTTATTTCACAAATATATGTATCTTCTGTTACATCAAAATTATTTAATATTTGTTTTTTTACTTTTCCGAAGTGTTACAATTTTCTTATTACCTATCATATAGTCTATTGTTTGTCCTGCATGTAATATACTATTATTTTCATTTTTTATAATATTAAACTTGTTTATTCCTATATAGTGTAATATTTTTTCTGCATCTTTTTTAAGTAAGTATATATCTGACTCTTGGTAATTCATCTTACTTCCTGCACTATCAAAATTAATTAATTTTTTATTTGAAGTACGACATATTGTAAGTATTGTTTCTTCTTTTAATTCTTTATTATCTTCTAGATTTTCTTTTTCTTTAAATATTGCTGCTATTTCATATAGTTTTAGATTATCATTTTGCATTCTTTCATTATATGAAACTGTTTTTAATATTGATGGTATATGTGTATTTCTCATTATTTCATAATCTGAACTTAGCTTATTTAATACATATATACTTTCTTTTTCTATTTCTTCTTCTGTTTTTTCTAATTTTAAAAGATCATCTTTTGATATAAATCCGGTATGTGATAATTTGGTTATATCCTTCTATTTTTAATAGATTTCTTATATCTTTAGTAATATTTGATATGTCTTTATCATTTACCTTATATACATTTCCTCTTTCTACTTTTGGAAGTGTTTCATTTAAATTATCATATCCATAAAATCTTATAACTTCTTCTGCTAAATCTTCTTTTCTTTCTATATCTTCTCTTATATATGGTTTAACTAATACACTTGTTTCTCCATTATGTTTTTTAAATCCAAGTTCTGTTAAAATATTTATCATCTTTTCTTCTGATATATTCATTCCTAATATTTTGTTTATATCATTACTATTAAAATTAATTAAAGTATTTTGTTCATTTTCAAAGTTTTCTTTTACATCTTTTCTTATATAGTCTATAACATTTATCTTACCATTTTTGAAAGAATTTTCATCTATTACTCCTAATTCTTTCATAAGTGTACTCATTCTTAAAAATGCAAGTTCTGGTAATCTTGGTGATAGTTTCTTTTCAAATCTTGCTGAAGATTCTGTTCTTACATTATATTTCCTTGAAGTATCTCTTATTTTCTTTCTTTCAAATGTTGCTATTTCAATTAATATATTTTTAGTTTCTTTTCTCACTCCTGAATCTTTACCACCCATAATTCCAACAAGTGCTAAATTTTCATTATCTATACTTATTGTTAGATCATCTGAAAGTTCTAATTCTTCATCATTTAATAATTCTATCTTACCATTATTATTTGCTATTTTTATTTCTAATTTATTATTATCATTTTTTTCATTATGTATTTTATTTAATATATCTAAATCAAATATATGTGTTGGATTACCTGTTTCAAACATTATATAATTACTTATATCTACTAATATATTTCCTTTAGGATTTACTCCCATTGTTTGTAATCTTTCTCTTATTTCTTTTGGTGTTTCTATATTTTTAACATTATATAATAGAATTGCCATATATCTTTTTACATCTTTAGATTCTACATTTACTGTTATATTATCTATTCTTTCTACAGTATTTGCTATTTTTTCAAAATCACCTTTTTCTATTAAAAGTTTTTGTTTTTCTTTTCTATTAATAGCACATTTAAGCTCATTTGCAATCCCAATAATACCAAGACAATCTGGTCTATTAGGAGTTATTTCAAAATCATATATTTCATCTTCAATATCTAAAATATTTCCAATATTTTCTCCTATATTTTTTTCATACTCATTTCCTAATATCATTATTCCGATCTTCTATTTGATTTCCTATAAGATTAAGTGGAATATTAAGTTCTGAACATGAACACATCATACCATATGATAGCACACCTCTTAAATTTCCTTTTTTTATTTCTAATCCATTTGGAAGTATAGCTCCGAACTTTACATACTGGTATTATATCCCCGAACAGATATGTTTTTTGCACCTGTTACTATTTGAATTATTTCATCACCAACATTTACTTTTGTTACAACTAACTTCTCTGCATTTTCATGTTCTGTTATTTCTAATATTTTACCTATTACAATATTATCATATTTACCTATTTCTTCTATTTGTTCTACTTTTGTTCCAGACATTGTAAATGCTTTTTCCATTTCCTTTATATCAATATCTAAACATTCTACATATTCATTTAACCATTTTTTTGATGCTTTCATTTCCTACCATCCTTCATTATTTAAATTGATTTAAAAATCTAATATCATTTTCATACATTAATCTTAAATCTGTTATTCCATATTTGAGCATTGCTATTCTGTCTAGTCCAAATCCGGAATGCAAATCCTGTATATTTTGTTGAATCTATACCACAATTTTCAAGTACTTTTGGATGTACCATTCCGGCATCCTAAAAGTTCTATATATCCTTCTTTTTTACATACACTACATCCTTTTCCGATTACATACAAAACATGTTACATCAACTTCTGCTGATGGTTCTGTATATGGAAAATGATGTGGTCTAAACCTTATATTTATATTTTCACCAAGTGCTCTTTTTACAAACATTCTTATTGTACCTTTTAAGTCTGCCATAGTTATATTTTCCCCTATAACTAATCCTTCCATTTGATGAAATACTGGTGAATGTGTTGCATCTACTGAATCAGATCTATATACTCTTCCGAGGACATATCATCTTTATTGGTAAATCTCCTTCAAGCATTTTCCTTATTTGTATTGCTGAAGTTTGACTTCTTAAAACAACATTTTCAGAAAGATAGAATGTATCTTGCATTTCACGTGCAGGATGATCTTTAGGTGTATTTAACATATCAAATATATTATATGTTGTTTCTGTTTCTGGTCCTTCTACAACTTCATATCCCATTTCTGTAAATATCTTTATTTGATCATCTATAATTTGTTGTATTGGATGAATTGTACCTATTTCTGATTGAACAGGAAGTGTAAGATCTATCTTCTCTTTTAATTCTTTTTCTAATATTTCTTTTCTTTCTAGATATTCTATTTTTTCTTTTAATTTTCCTTCAATATCTGATCTTATCTTATTTACATTTTCACCAATTTTCTTTTTTTCTTCATCTGTTAAATTTTTCATATATTTAAATATTCCAAGTATTTCACTTTTTTTACCCAAATATTTTACTTTAAGATCTAACATATTTTTTAAAACTTCATTTTTCTTATCTTCTATTTCTTCTTCAGCTTTTTCTCTTATATCTTGTATTTTTTTTACTATTTCATTTAAATCTATTTCCATATTATATCCTCTTACTTTATTATACTATATCATATTATACTGCATTACCTACATTTTGAAGCTTATATAATTTTTCTAATAATACTTTTTGTATTTGTGTAAATATAACATTTTTAACAGTATTATTAAAATCTGCTTGTGAAAGATCTGTTATATTAACTATCTTTCTTGAAGGATTATCTTCTATTTTTGCACCACCAAATTTAATCTCATTTTCATATACTAAACTTTTAGTATTATCTTCTTTTAAACTTTTTTCTGTATAATTAACTTTATATGCTATTGTCGATACATCTGTTTTTTCTGTTCTTTCAAGTTCTAATTTACTTCCAAATTTAACTTCATTTTCTTTTTCCTGTATCATAGCTTTTTCTAAAACATTATATACTTTTTCTGATTCTGTCCTTTTAGTTAATATTATTTTTGAATTTGTTTCATAATCATATATACCAACTTCTGCTTTTCCTTTTTCTGTGTCTTTCCTCATTTCAATAGCAGTCATATATATTTCTTCTTCTGCATTTCTTTTTTCATATATATCAATTTTTAGATCATTTTTTGATAT
>CALIMU010000051.1 GCA_938045355.1 uncultured Clostridium sp.
GTCACTCCTTATACGTAAAGGAATATTTAAAAAAGAATTTGAAGAAGTAAAATTTGAAGAATATAATTTCTGGGATGAAGAGCTTGAAGAAGAGGAAAAAAGAGCAAAAGAAAGTAAAGAAAAATCAGGAAAGAAAACAGAAATTGTTTTAAATGAAGAACAACAAGAGGTATATGATAAGTTTAAAAGTATTATAGATGAAGAGGTGTTTTCAGAAGAACTACTATATGGGGTAACAGGTTCACGGAAAAACAGAGATATATTTAAGAATAATAAAAGATGTACTTGATATGGGAAGAAATGCAATTGTACTTGTTCCAGAAATAGCACTTACTCCACAAACTGTAAGAAGGTTTGTGGAAAGATTCCGGAAAAACAAACATTTCTATACTTCATAGTAATTTAGGTGATAGAAGAAGATATGAAGAATGGAATAGGATAAAAAGGGGAGATGCAAGAATTGTTATAGGGACAAGATCAGGAATATTTGCACCAATAGAAAATGTTGGAGTAATAGTAATAGATGAAGAACATGACATGTCATATCAATCAGAAAATATTCCTAAATATGATGCAAAAGAAATCGCAAGATATATTGCAAAAACATATGGAAGCCTCCTTATTTTAGGAAGTGCAACACCAGTAATAACAACATATTATAGGGCAAACAGTCGGAATAATTGGAATGAATAGGCTAACAAAAAGAGTACAAGATATAACAATGCCAGAAGTTAAGATAATAGACTTAAGTAAAGAAAAAGATATAATTTCAGAAGAATTAAAAGCTCTTATACAAGATAGGATAGACAAAAAAGAACAAACAATATTATTTTTAAATAGAAGAGGATATTCTGCATTAAGTGTATGCACAAATTGCCGGAGATACTATAAAATGTAAGAGGTGTAATATAACACTTACATATCACAAACATGATAATAAGTATAAGTGTCATTATTGTGGATATACAGAAATAAGAGAAAATAATAAGTGTAAAAATTGTGGAACAGGTGAATATAAGCAGATAGGAATTGGAACAGAAAGTTTAGAAGAAAAGATAAAAGAAATATTTCCAATAGCAACAACAATTAGAATGGATTTAGATACAACAAAACATAAAGTATCACATGAGGAAATATTAAAAAAATTTAATGATGAAAATATAAATATATTAATAGGGACACAGATGATAACAAAAGGCCATCATTTTCCTAATGTAACATTATCAGCAGTAATTTTAGCAGATAGTATGATAAATTTCGAAAGCTATAGGGCAGGAGAAGTTGCATATCAAAATATTGTACAAGTAATTCGGTAGATCTGGTAGAGAAAAGAAAGGACTTCGGAGTAATACAAACATATTCTAAAGATGATAGTATTATAAATTTTGCAAAAGAAAATAACTATGAAGAAATGTATGAAACAGAAAATATCATAAGAAAAGCATTAAATTACCCACCATATATGGATATGTTACAAGTAAGAATACTTTCATATAATGAAGAAAAAGTTAAAAAAGTAGCAAGAAAATTAAAGCTAACATTTGATAAAATGAAAGAAGAACTGTTAGAAAAGCAAAGAGAAATTTTAGAAAATATGAATATTGATGAAGATATAAGGAAAAGAAGAATAATAGAAGAAAATATACTAAAACTTAAAAATATGAGAATATATGATGAAGTTCCATTTAGAATAGATAAGATTATGAATCAATATTATTGGAAGATAATTATAAAATGTAATTTAAATATAT
>CALIMU010000052.1 GCA_938045355.1 uncultured Clostridium sp.
ATTTGTCTTTTCTTTGCTTGTATATATTCTCTCCTTATAATTAGTATTGGTACTATTAAGACTAAGGCTATTATTGTATATATTGCTATTTGTCTTCTTTGTCTCTTTCCTGCTTTTGGCAGTATTTTTGGTAATATTTCTTTTTCTACTATGTTTTCTTTTACTCCTAATACTTCTACTTTTGCAGTACTTGTATTTTTCTTTACATTACTTCCCTTTACTTCTACATCATTTGTTACTATATTATCTTTTTCTCCATTACCATATTCTACATCATATGTTATTTCTATTTCTTTTCCTTTTTCTAATAATGGTATATTAAATTTAATATTTCCTTGTATCTCTACCCTTATATTCTTATCTGATACTTTTATAGTATCTTTAATATATTTTGCATTTCCTTTTAATATATCTTCTATAGTTATATCTCTTGCATCATAAGAACCTATATTTTTTACTGTTATCTTATACTTATTCTTATCTCCTGCTTCTATTATATTTTTATCCACAGTTTTCTTTACTTCTATATTTGTTTCTTTTACTGTACCTTTTACATTATAATTACTTATCTTTTCTTCTTCTTTTGTATTACTTCCTTTTACTTTTGTAATAGTTTTTACTATATTATCTTTTTCTGATTTATCATATTTAACATCATATATAATCTTATATTTTTCCTTACTAGAGATATTTGGTATATTTACTATTATATTATTATCTTTTACAATTAGATCTTCTTTTTTTAATGTTTTAGTAATATCTTCACCCTTACTATTTATTACCTTAACACTTGTTTTAACAATATTTGCATTTCCTTCTATATTTTCTTCTATATGTACATTTCTAGCAGCATAATCTCCTGTATTTGTTATACTAGTAGTATATGTATTTATATCACCATCTTTTAGAGTCTTTTTTTCAACTTCTTTAATTATATCTAATGTTGTTTCTTTAATTACGCCTTTAACTAGTACTTTTTCTTTTACTTCTTTTTCTTTTATATTATCCCCTTTTATCTTAACAGTATTTGTAACATCATAATCTTGTTCACTATCTATATATTCCATATAATATGTTAATATATATTCTTCTTTACTCTTAAGAACAGGTATTATTACTTTTGGACTTTTACCATCCCATTCTACTTTTAAGTTATAATTTTTATCATAACTTATAGTATCTTTAAGATATTTAGCATTACCACTTACTATATCTTCTATATGTACATTTCTAGCACTATAATCTCCAGTATTTCTTATAGTTATAGTATACTTATTCTTTTTACCTGCAGGCATTTCTTGTTTTTCTGCCTTTTTTGTTATATCTACATTTGTTTCTTTAATCACACCTTTAGATATAACCTTTACACCATCTTTTTCTTTAGGTTCTGCTAGGTTTGTATTTATACCTTTTGCTCTTATTATATTTTTTATTTCTTGAGTTTCTTCTAAGTCTGCATATTGTACATTATATGTAACTATTATATCTTTACCTTTTTCTATAATAGGGAATTTTATCTTAAACCTGTTTTCATCTTTTTCAGTTTTCTTATCTATCCATTCTATACTATATTTACTTTTATCTATTATATTATTATCTTTATCTACTACTTTAATAGTATCTTTAATATATTTAGCATCTCCATATAATACATCTTCTACTACAGTATCTCTTGCATCATAAGATCCAGTGTTTTTTACTGTTACAGTATATGTATTAATATCACCTGCTTTAACTTCTTTTTTAGTAGACTCTTTAGATATTTCTAAACTCGTATCTTTTATAGTACCATTTACATTTGTTGTATCTTCTATTTGTTTTTCTTCTGTATTTAAACCTCTTACTTTAGAAATTGTTTTAACATTATTTTCTGTTTCAGAAGAATCATATATTACATCATATACCACCTTATATTTTTCATCTTTTGGTATATTATCTATAATAGCTGTTATTTTCTTATCTGTAATATCTTTTTTCAGTACTATATTTTTATCATTTGTTACATCTTGACCTTTAGAGTTTAATATTCTTACAGAGTCTTTTTTTATCTTAGCATTTCCTTGTAATTCTTCTTCTACTTTTACTATTCTTGCAGGGTTTTTTTCAACATTTAATATATTTAAAGTATATGTATTAGTGTCTCCATCTTTTACATTTTGTTTTAAAGATTCTTTTGATATATCTAGTTTAGTTTTCTTCTTAAACTCTTCTTCTTCTATTACCCAATCTTCTTTTGAAAGCAGATTTGTAACAACCTTATTTGCAATACCTGTATTATCATTTCCGATTTTCATCTATTATATTATCATTACTATTTATAATAGTTGTATCTATACTATCTTTACCCTTATCTTTTATTACATCATATGTAATATTTATCTTATCATATACTTTTTTACTATTTAATCCTATATTATTCTTATTTAATACTTTTTCTTTATCACTATTTTTACCTAAAATATATATATCATCTTTAAATTTAAGTGTTATTTTACCATTTTCTTCTACAATATCATAATTTTCTTTAGGTATATCTATACCATTTCCATCTTTTACTTTTATACTATCTTTATCAAGTCTTCCATTTGTAGTTTTTTCTAATAATGTTACTTTTTTAGCTATACTATTTTCTCTTTCATTTGTTATACCTATATTATATTTTAGTCTTTCTTCTTCACCCTTATAATTACTTTCAAATGTTTTATCTATCTTTAATTTTGGACTATTTATATATATATCACTAGGTATTTGTTTTTCTTCAATATTATCTCCTGTAAGGTTTGTTGTAAGTTTAGGAGTTATACTTTCAAAATCATCTTTTACAACATACTTATATGTAAGTATTATTTCATCATTTCCGGTTTATTCTTGTAAGGCCTGCAGATACACTTGTTTTACCATTTTCATTTGATTTAACAAGACCATTTGCTATTTCTGTACCGATTAATACTTATCTTTGCAGAATCTTCTTTTAAGTCTAATCCTTTTGGTATCATCTCTTTTATATTTACATTGTTTATAGTTGTACCTGGAACTAAACTTTTTATCTTTACAGTATATGTTACAACATCACCGAACCTTATATTCTAATTTATCTACACTTTTTTGTATATCTATCTTAGGATCATTTAC
>CALIMU010000053.1 GCA_938045355.1 uncultured Clostridium sp.
GTTTCTATGAAGGATTAAGATTACCTTCAGGATCACAAATAAGTGCAGAAATGTTTAAAGGTGGATTAGGTAAAGTTCCAGCAGGTAAAATATTAGAAAAATATATATTCAGAGATGGAAGTATATTTGATAAGATTAAATCTGAAGTATCACAAAAGAAACAAGGTGGAGAACATTCAGAACAAAAAACTGCTAGTACTTCAGTAGACCAACCAGACTTTAGAAGAGAATTAGGTGCAACTAATTATTTCGGAGGTTTAGGTTTAGGAGAAGCATCAGCTATAACAAATAGAGATCCAGAAGGATTAAATACAGGTGTTGGAATAGGGCTTGGAGCACCAACTCCAGTAGTAAAAGCAGATGAAGCAGCAGTAAGTTCTGCATGGAAACAAAAAGAACAAAATGATAAAGATTCATTAAATGATATATTTAATGGGAGATCATGGTTCCAAGCAACAGGTTCATCTCCAAAACCATGGACAAACTTATATAATGGTGATGAAGCAATTAATCAAGCACAAAAAAAGGGGACAGACTTTAAATATACAAATAAAAAAAGAGGAAATAGTGCAAGTGAAACTGATGAAGAACATGATGGTGTTGATGAAGATATAACAGGTGGACACCAAATGTCAGCATCAAAAGTAGTAGCTAAGTTTTGGTCATTTGCTGCAATGATGGCACAACAATATACTAGTATTTGGGGACAAGATAATTACACAAAAAGTGTGCAAACAGATACTAAACAAACTGGACAAAAAGGTGTAGATTCACAACAATTTGCTACATGGCAATCAAATGAATCAGACCATGTTCAACATCCAAGTAAGGGAACACCTGAAAAGAATAAAGAAAAAGCATTAAAAAGAACTGCTATTAATCCAGCAGAAGCGAAAAGACTTGCTGAATTTGTAAAACAATATCAAGAATATCAAGATGCATTTACAAAATGGAATGAAAGTAATAAGAGAGATATTGAAGAATGGAGTACAGATGGAAATACAGCTAAAGTTGTAAATAGTAAAACAGAACCACAAATAAAATATATATTACCAAAAGGATTCCATAAAGATAAAGAAGTTCCAGGAAGTAATGGACAACTTG
The DNA here is from genome assembly GCA_938045355.1 of uncultured Clostridium sp. Next base: position 1,105 of record CALIMU010000053.1, read on the forward strand.
CTCCAAACCCTAAGATTCAATATCAACCTAAGATTGAATCAGCACAAGTAGGAAAGAGTTTGGAAGAAGTATCAAAAGTTAAATTTGATAAAGCTTCACAAAAATGGTTAGTAGGACCATATAAATTAAAATACTTTAAACATGAATTAAAAGATAAAGTAAGAGATAATGCTAATGAAGGAAAACTATTATCAGATATAACAGAAGTACAACTATATGGGGTATATGAAAATGGAGTACAAAATCCACAAAACAATAACCCTAATAAGTATGAAGGAAACAACAAAAAAGATAATATAGATGATGATAGATTTGGAACAAAAACACAAGATAAAGACTATTCATATATAAAATCTTGGAGTTTTATAACTAAAAAAGGAACATTAAACAAAACATCATATCCAGATCCAGATGAAGAATTCTATATAGCTGTAGATTATGATCCAGCACTTAAGAAAATAGCAAAAGCAAGATTTGTATTTGGATATATGGTACAAGGAAGTAGATATACTAAGATAGTTGGTACATATAATAGTGCTAAAGTATCAGGAGATAAGGTTAATGATAAAGAACCAGTTAAAGATGTAAAAATCGGTAATGGTAAGAATACACTTAAAGAAAAATATGACCAAAACCCAGGATCTGGTGGTGGTACAGTTAATAACTCTCCGGGTGCAGTATTATCAACAGGTGCACCAATATTTAATCAATTAAGAAATGCTATGCCAGGATTAAATGGTAATATGTTTGGTAGATATTATTCATTAGGTGGAGCAGGAAGTGTTACAACACCTTCAGGTACAGTTCCATTACCACAACAAGCAGGACAAGGTTACTATACAGAACAATATGGTACAAGGGTTCCGGATTATGCAAGAGAAAATGTGGCACTAAATTATACAATTATATATAATATTAAGATGCAAACAATAACAATATTAGAAGAAGGTGCAGCAAGATGGGGTGAAGAAATTGCTCTAGAAATAGAATTTGATCATC